>JAPLPC010000119.1:0-6884 GCA_026400425.1 Hyphomicrobiales bacterium
CCCCCTCTCCCGCTTGCGGGGGAGGGCCGGGGTGGGGGAGCCCCACGCTCCAACGTCCCGCCCATTCCTTCCCCGCGAAATTCCTGCGATAGAAGCACCTGATGCTGGGACGCATTTTCACCGTCGGCGGATATACGCTGCTCTCGCGGATCACGGGATTTGCGCGCGACATCATGCTTGCCGCGATCCTGGGGGCCGGCCCGATTGCCGACGCCTTCTTCGTGGCACTGCGGCTGCCCAATCATTTCCGCGCCATTTTCGCCGAAGGGGCGTTCAATGCGGCCTTCGTGCCGGCCTATGCCCATGTCAGCGGCAAGGGCGGTCAGGACGCCGCGCATCTGTTCGCCGATCGCATCTTCACGCTGTTGTTCGCCTCGCAGGTGGTGCTGCTGGTGCTGGCCGTCGTGTTCATGCCGCAGGCGATGACCATCTTGGCGCCGGGCTTCACCGACGATCCCGCCCAGCGCCATCTCGCCATCGAACTCACCCGCATCACCTTCCCCTATCTGCTGCTGATCACGCTGGTGACGCTGTATGGCGGCATGCTGAACGTGATGCAGCGCTTCGCCAGCGCCGCGGCGGCATCGATCTTCCTCAACATCTCGATGATGGCGACCCTTGCGCTCGCGGCCTTCTTCCCGAGTGCCGGCCATGCTGCTGCCTGGGGCGTGCTGATTTCCGGCGTGCTGCAATATCTGCTGCTGGCCGGCGACCTGCAGCGCCATGGCGGCCTGCCGCGCTTTGCGCCTTTGCGGCTCGACGAGGACATTCGCGGTTTCTTCCGCGCGCTCGGCCCGGCAACGCTCGGCTCCATGGGCACGCAGGTGGCGCTGTTCGCCGACACCATCATCGCCACGTTCCTGCCGGTCGGCGCGCTGTCCGCGCTGTATTATGCCGATCGCCTGAATCAGCTGCCGATCGGCGTCATCGGCATTGCCATCGGCACGGTGCTGCTGCCCGAGATGTCGCGACGGATGGCGGCGAACGATCATCGCGGTGCCATGGGCGCGCAGCGCCGGGCGTTCCTGTTCACGCTGTTGTTCTCGCTGCCCTTCGTGGCAGCCTTTCTGGTGGTGCCCGACGTCATCATGCGCGCGATGTTCGCCCGCGGCGCTTTCAGCAAGGCGGATGCCGCGGTGGCCGCGGCGACGCTGGCCGCTTATGCCATTGCGCTGATTCCCTTCGTCATGATCCGCAGCGCCGTCGCCACTTTCAATGCCCGCAAGGATACGACCACGCCCATGATCGCCGCGCTGACCGGCATCGCCGTCAATGTGGCACTCAAGGTGATGCTGATGGGGTCGCTGGCCCAGATCGGCCTCGCGCTGGGCACCGCAGCCGGGGCATGGATCAATCTGCTGCTGGTGATCTTCTTTGCGACACGCGCCGGCTATCTGGAATTCGATCGCCCATTCCTGGTCGCACTCGGCAAGTTCGTGGTCGCCGGCATCATCCTCGCTGCCGCGCTATGGGGCACCGCGCGATATGCCGCCCAGCACTTGGCCGACATGACCACGCTGCGCGACGAAGCGACGCTGGGTATTCTCATCGCCGTGACGTTGATCGTCTATTGCGCATCGATTCTCGCGCTGTTCGGACCAGCCTGGCTGCGCCAGCTGGTGCGCCCGCGCTAGCTCGCATGATCGTGTCCGGGCCCGCGCGGGGATGCTGCGCCGCCCACTTGCCGCCCTGCTGCTGCTGTGTAGACTGTTTCTAAATCACAGCCGGAGGACTTATGGCTCCCATCAAATTCGGTGTCGGACAGAGCGTCCTGCGCAAGGAAGACGATGCCCTGATCCGTGGTCGTGGCCGCTATACCGACGATCATGCGCCCGCCGCCCTGCATGCTCTGGTGCTGCGCTCTCCGCATGCCCACGCCACCTTCACCATCAATCTCAGCGCAGCCCGCGCGATGCCCGGCGTCGCGGCAATCCTGACCGCGGAAGATACGAAAGATCTCGGTGGGCTGCCCTGCCTGTTCAATCTCGAGGACCATCCCTTCACCGGTCCGGATTATCCGATCCTGGCCGCCAAGGAAGTGCGCCATGTCGGCGATGCCATTGCCTTCGTCGTCGCCGAGACGATCGATCAGGCCCGCGACGCCATCGAGGCGATCGAGGTCGCGTGGACGCCGCTGCCATCGGTGAACGGCCTGAAGAACGCCGTCGCCAAAGGCGCGCCCCAGGTGTGGGACAAGCATCCCGGCAATGTGCTGTTCGATGTCCCGATCGGCGACAAGAAGAAAGTCGACGATGTCTTCGCCAAGGCGCCTGTTGTCGCTGAAGTGAAGATTGTCAATCCGCGCGTCGTCATCAACTACATGGAGACCCGTGCGGCGATCTGCGAATACGATACCAAGCGCGATCACATGACGCTGACCATCGGCAGCCAGGGTAGCCATCGCCTGCGCGACATCCTGTGCGACAACGTCCTGAAGATGCCGAAGGACAAGATGCGCGTGATCTGCCCCGATGTGGGCGGCGGGTTCGGCACGCGGCTGTTTCCCTATCGCGAATATGCACTGGTGGCGTTTGCCGCCAAGAAACTTGGCAAGAACGTCAAATGGGCTGCGGACCGCACCGATCATTTCCTCGGTGATGCGCAAGGCCGTGACAACGTCACCCATGCGCGTATGGCGCTGAGCGAGGATGGCAAATTCCTCGCCATGGATGTCGATCTGATGGCCGATATGGGTGCCTATCTGTCGACCTTCGGGCCCTATATCCCGCATGGCGGCGCCGGCATGTTGCCCGGCCTGTACGACATCCAGGCCTTCCATTGCCGCGTGCGGACCGTGTTCACCCATTCGGTGCCGGTGGATGCCTATCGCGGTGCCGGTCGTCCGGAAGCCGCCTATGTGGTCGAGCGTCTGGTCGATCAATGCGCGCGGAAACTCGGCATGTCGCCCGACGCCATTCGCCGCAAGAACTTCATTTCGCCGAAGGCGATGCCCTACAAGACGGCGACCGGGAAGGTCTATGACAGCGGCGATTTCACCGCGCATATGAAGCGCGCGATGGATGTCGCTGGCTGGAAAGAGTTTCCGAAGCGCGCCAAGGCCGCGAAGAAGGATGGCCTCGTTCGCGGCATCGGCATGGCCACCTATGTGGAAGTCTGCGGCACCATGGGTGACGAGACCGCCAATGTCGCCGTCGATGCCTCTGGTGACATCACCATCCTGATCGGCACCCAATCGACCGGGCAGGGCCATCACACCGCTTATGCGCAGATCGTCGCTGAACAGTTCGGCGTCGCACCGGAGCGTGTGCACCTCATCCAGGGTGACACGGCCAAGGTCGCCACCGGCCTCGGCACGGGTGGCTCCGCATCGATCCCGACCGGCGGCGTCAGCGTGCAGCGGGCGACGAAGCAACTCGGCATCAATCTGAAAGAACTCGCAGCCGATGCGCTGGAAACCAGCGTCGCCGATCTCGAGATCGACGGCGGCGTCGTGCGCATCGCCGGCACCGATCGTTCGGTATCCTTCGCCGATCTCGCCAGGAAGGCCGATCCGTCGAAGCTCAACGCCTCCGAGACGTTCAGCAGCGCCGACGGCACTTTCCCGAACGGCACCCATGCGGTGGAAGTCGAGATCGATCCGTCCACCGGCAAGATCCGCATCGTCAATTACGTCATCGTCGATGATTTCGGCGTGACGCTGAATCCGCTGCTGCTGGCCGGTCAGGTCCATGGCGGCACCATGCAGGGCATCGGTCAGGCGCTGATGGAGCAGGCGGTCTACGACGCCAAGGACGGCCAGCTGGTCACCGCCACATTCATGGATTACGCGCTGCCGCGGGCGGAAGACGGGGCCGTGTTCTCGTTCGAGACCCACAACATTCCCTGCACCACCAATCCGATGGGCGTGAAGGGCGCGGGGGAGGCAGGCGCCATCGGCTCCTGCCCGGCGATCATGAACGCGATCGTCGAGGGCCTGCATCGCGAATACGGGATCGAGCATATCGACATGCCCGCCACGCCCGAGCGGGTCTGGATGGCGATCCGCGAGCGCGAGCGGCTGCACACGCTTTGATGGAGGATCCTGCCGCCTGCGCCGGAATAGCCGGCGTCAGGCGGGGTTCACGCTTTTGTTGCTTATTGGTCCTATTCGAATTCCAAACAAGGAAGGTCTTTATGAAATACGCATTGCTCGTCGCGGGTGTTCTGGCGCTCGGCATCGGCGCCGTTTCAGCCCAGCAGGATATCGTCAAGGATCGCCAGGCCCAGATGAAGGCCACCGGCCGCGCCCTCGGCGGCACGCTGAGCGCCATGGCCAAGGGCGACAAGCCTTATGACCAGGCCGCCGTGGATGCCGCCTTCGTCACCCTGACCGAAACCGCCACCAAGCTGCCGGCGCTGTTTCCCGAAAGCACCAAGGGCCTGAAGGAAGGCACGGAATACGCGACCTCTCCCAAGGCGTGGGAAGACAAGGCCGGCTTCGCCGCGCATATCGCGGATTTCAGCAAGGCGGTGTCCGAGACCAAGGCCAAGGTGAAGGATCTCGACAGCCTCAAGGCCAATGTCGGCGCCATCGGCAAACAATGCGGCAGCTGCCACGAGACCTATCGTCTGAAGAGCTGAGCAGAGCTCTCAAGCAGGATCAGTTGCGGGTCGCCAAAATCGTCTGCAACTGATCCATTACCAAACGCAATGCGGGCCTCGTCACTTTGCCCAGTCGGTCTGCAAAGCGTGTTTCGATCGTTGCTATTTTGAATGGTCGAATCACGGAAGGCACAGGGAGGCCACTGCCTTTGCGGTTCGATATGCGCACGTCGCCTTGCCATGAGGGGTTTTCCGCGGCTGTGATCAGCACCACCCACAGAAGCGTACCAGTTTCACCTATCGGGCCCGATGAAACGACGAGCGCAGGACGACGTTGCCTTGTATCCCTATCGGTGTAGGGGAAAGGGACGCGAATGATGTCACCCTGCTTAAAGCTCGCCATAGGCTTTGCGGTCGATCGCACCATCCCATTCGCTGAAGGTCGCGAAGGGATCATCCGCCGCGCCGCGCTCGGCGCGGGTCATGACAACTTTGCCGTCCTCGATGGTGTAAACGATCATTTCAACTCCTATGGCCCTAAAGTAAGGATAGTCCTTACATCTGACAATAGGACGCCCCGAACCTCTCAGGTGCCCGCGTGCTGAAACGCTTCCTCATCCTCTTCGCGTTTTTCTTCGTCACCGGCCTCGGCGTGTATTGGTGGCTGACGATCCCGGCGACGGTTGCGGCCAGCACCTTGCCGGCGCATACGGCGGATGTCGCCAATGGCAAACTCGTCTTCAATGCCGGCGGCTGCGCGTCGTGTCATGCCACGCCCAAACAGGATGACAAGCTCGCGCTCGGCGGCGGATTGGCGCTGACGTCGCCGTTCGGCACCTTCTATGCCCCCAACATCTCGCCCGATCCGAATGCCGGTATCGGCCGCTGGAGCGAGGCGGATTTCGTGACGGCCTTGCAGAAAGGCACGTCGCCGAAGGGCGAGCATTATTTTCCGGCGTTTCCCTACACGTCGTATCAGCGGATGACGTCTGCGGATGCCCGCGACATGTTCGCCTATATCAAGACGCTGACGCCGGTGGCCGCGCCGTCGCGCGCGCATGATGTCGGTTTTCCATTCGATCTGCGTCGCAATGTCGGCGTCTGGAAATTTCTGTTTCTGGACGGCAAGCCGTTCGCGCCGGACTCGGGCCAGTCTCCGCAATGGAATCGCGGGGCCTATCTGGTCAATGCGCTCGGCCATTGCGCCGAATGCCACAGTCCGCGCAATCCGATCGGCGGCATCGAGGACAAGCAGCGGTTTGCCGGCGGGCCCAATCCGGAAGGCCAGGGCTGGGTGCCCAACATCACCCAGAAAGGCTTGAAGGACTGGAGCGAGAAGGACATTGCCTATTTCCTGCAGACCGGCCAGACGCCGGAAGGCGACACGGCCGGCGGCACCATGGCGGCGGTGATCCGCAACACGTCGCAGCTCAGCGAAGCGGACAGGGCGGCGATGGCGGTCTATCTAAAGTCGCTTCCGGCGGTCGATGGACCACCGAAGCCCATGCGGAAGGGCTGACGCGTCGCCCGTTACGCAGGGCTGAAGCACACGCTTTTTGCCCGCGCATGGAAACCCGCCAAGCCATGTCCCCATGGTGGTTTCCGCGCGCCCGCTTGCGTGTTTGTGTGCTGCAGCAATTCGCCGCCGGCGATTCCCCAACATTTTGATCTCGCTTCGCATGAACATCTTCAAGGCCGTGTCGCTGAAAATCGCCAGCACCATGGCTTTTGCCATCATGGGCGCCCAGGGGCGCTACCTCGGCAGTGCGGTGCCGCTCGGCGAGATCGTGTTCTGCCGCGGCCTGTTCGCGCTGATCCCCATCGTTCTGTTTTTCGGCTGGCGCGGCCAGCTCGGCGATGCCGCCCGCACCACGCGGTTCTCCGCGCATCTGGTCCGCGGCTCGTTCAGCGTGGTCGGTACCTTCTGCACCTTCGGGGCATTGGCGCGGTTGCCGATCGCGGACGTCACCGCCATCGCCTTCATCGCACCGCTGATCACGGTCATCTTCGCGGCGCTGTTCCTGAAGGAGAAGGTCTACATCTATCGCTGGTCGGCGGTGGCGGTCGGCTTTTCCGGCGTCATCCTGATGCTGTCGCCGTATTTCCAGAACCACGCCGCCATCACCACCTCGATGATGGTCGGCCTCGGCCTGGCGCTGCTCAACGCCTTTACATCGGGTGGCGCCACCATCCAGATCCGTCGTCTCACCGCAACGGAATCGTCGTCCGCCATCGTCATCATCATGACCCTGATCGTGATGGCCGCCTCGCTCTTGACGGCGCCGTTCGGCTGGGTGTGGCCCTCGCCCTTTGAATGGGCGCTGCTGGTCGGGATCGGCATC
>JAPLPC010000119.1:6929-8274 GCA_026400425.1 Hyphomicrobiales bacterium
CATCTGCGGCGGGCTCGGGCAGATGCTGTTCACCGAAAGCTATCGCTACGCCCCGGCATCCTTTCTCGCGCCGTTCGACTACACGGCGATGCTGTGGGCCTTCCTGCTCGGCTTCTGGATGTTCGGCGAGGTGCCGACCACCTATGTCGTGTTCGGCGCTGTCATCGTCGCGGGAGCCGGCATCTTCGTCATCCTGCGCGAGCGCCATCTCGGCCTCAAGCGCCTGCGCGACACGCCGATGTCGCCGATTTCCACCATGGCCGACGACGAAGCCGATCCCGATGCACCGGTCACCGTGCTCGGCAAACCGCGTTAGGCCGGTGATGGCTTGCCGCCATGCGATGCGCATGCTGCAATGCAGCAGACATCAGCTGCGGCATTTTTGAATGTGGAACATGCACAAAGTGGCGGGCCTTGCTCCTGCCACCTCGCTGGCCTTAAATATCCCCTGTCGCTCCACGCGACGCCCCGTGCATGACGGGTTGTTTCGGCGAAAGCGCGCAAGGTTGCTTGCCGCGACGTATCGCTGACTTACGCGCTCCGTCTGCACCGGTCTTTCCACGCAAAGACGCTCCTGAACTCAAAGAGGTTACCAATGGTCAACCGCCTGCAATTCTACATCGACGGCGCCTGGGTCGATCCCGCCGTCAAGAAGACCACCCCCGTCGTCAATCCGGCGACCGAAGAAGCGATGTACGAAATTGCCCTCGGCTCCAAGGCCGATGTGGACAAAGCGGTTGCCGCTGCCAAGCGCGCCTTCGAGACCTTCTCGCAGACCACCCGCGAAGAGCGCGTGGCCCTGCTGGAGAAGATCATTGCGGTCTACAAGTCGCGCATGAAGGATATCGGCGCGTCGGTGTCCGATGAAATGGGCGCCCCGCTGCCGATGGCTGAGAAGCTCCAGGCTGGCGCCGGCCTCGGCCATCTGACCGCGACCCTCGACGTGCTCAAGAACTACAATTTCGACGAGAAGCACAATCAGGCCGTCATCACCAAGGAGCCGATCGGCGTCGTCGGCATGATCACGCCATGGAATTGGCCGCTCAATCAGATCGCTTGTAAAGTCGCGCCGGCCATTGCCGCCGGCTGCACCATGATCCTGAAGCCGTCGGAATACACCCCGACCTCGGCTTTGATCTTCGCCGAAGTTTTGCATGAGGCCGGCGTGCCGAAGGGCGTGTTCAATCTCGTCAATGGCCTCGGCCCCGAGGTCGGCGTGGCCATGAGCGAGCATCCCGACATCGACATGATCTCGTTCACCGGCTCGACCCGTGCCGGCATCGACGTCGCCAAGCGCGCTGCCAACACGGTCAAGCGCGTGAGCCAGGAATTGGGCGGCAAGTCG
>JAPLPC010000106.1 GCA_026400425.1 Hyphomicrobiales bacterium
CCGACGATGCCGCCGAAACTGGCGCCATTGAGCGCGAGGCTGATCGCCATGCCGCGCTTGGTGTCGAACCACAGGCCGAGCGTATTGGTGATGGCGCCGAGGCTGGCGCCGGCCCAGCCGAATGCCAGCAACACGTTCACCGCATAGAGTTGCCACGGTGCCGTGATCTGGCCGAGCAGGATAGTGGCGACGCCAAGCATGCCGACGCCGACCAGCAGCGTGTTGCGCGGACCGAGTGCCCGCATCGCCTCGCTGACGAAGGCGACCAGCAATGCGCCGACGAGATAGAAGAAGCTGGTGGCCATGGCGATGGTCGAAGCCGGCCAGCCATGGACGCGCTGCAGTTCTGCGAGATAGACGGACTGACCGTAGTCGCGAGGACGAAGCAGACTCCGACGATCCGCCAGCCTTCATATCGGATCGATGCTTCGTCGTTGTTCTTGTGTGACGTCGCGTCCATTTCGGATCTGCCTACGTTAAAGTCCGACATATGCTGCTGTGCGACATCACGCCGCGCAGATGTAGCACCGCAGCAGGTATTAACCACCCGTTTTACCGCGAAAACACCCGCGTTTCTTATTGTCCCGCACAAACTATCCAATCGTTCACGTTCTTGGCAGGTGAACTCGGCGACGCCATATGCTAGGGGTCATTGCAGATGGAGGATTTGAAACCGTGAACGCTCTTGCTGAAGTGATTGAACAGACCGACCGCTCGGTCCTGATCGTTGAGGACGACAAGCCGTTTCTGGAACGCCTGTCACGCGCGATGGAGACCCGCGGTTTCACCGTCACGTCCTGCGATTCCGTGTCCGATGGCCTGGCACATATCGGCAAGTCGGCCCCCGCCTTTGCCGTGGTCGATCTTCGCCTCGGCGACGGCAATGGTCTCGACGTGGTGTCGGCGCTGAAGCAGCAGCGCCCGGAGGCGCGTGCGATCGTGCTGACCGGCTATGGCAACATCGCAACCGCCGTCACCGCGGTGAAGATGGGCGCCGTCGATTATCTGTCGAAGCCGGCCGACGCCGACGACGTCGTCAATGCACTGCTGGCGATCGACAGCGACAAGTCCGAATTGCCGAACAATCCGATGTCGGCCGACCGTGTGCGCTGGGAACACATCCAGCGCATCTACGAGATGTGCAACCGCAACGTCTCGGAAACCGCGCGTCGTCTCAACATGCATCGCCGCACGCTGCAGCGCATTCTCGCCAAGCGCGCGCCACGGTAAAGTTCGCAGAACTCCCCTCATCCTGCGGCGCGCAAAGCGCGGCGTCTCGAAGGATGCGTGCGGAGCTTGGACATGTCATGGTTCGAGACGGCGCTTCGCGCCTCCTCACCATGAGGGCGGCATTTAACTAAAACTCGTTCGGCCAGGTTGCATGACCTTGAGGGTCGTGCAGCCTGTTCAGTCTGTGCGCTGCCGTCATCGCAAAGCGTAGCATCATCGACTTTCGAGTTGCTGCGGGCAGTTTGTGTTCGGGCGCCTCGCAGTGCAGATGCGCGCCGTAAGCATCGGCGACGATCAAGCCGGTGTCTCCGGGAAAGATCTCGCACGGTAGATCCTGCGTGAAAGCAAAGAACAGCCGATCGCAATGGACGCGGTAGTCCGGCCATTTCTGGTCGGCCCGCAAGTCCTCCACCGACGACTTGATCTCGACGATCCAGATGTCACCCTTGTCGTTCATCGCCACCAGATCCGCCCGCCGCCCCGACGGCAGCGCCAGCTCGGCGACGCATGAAAATCCGAGCGAGCGCAGCAGACGAACGGTGCCGCGCGCGACTGCCAGCGCCGTCTCGGATTGGCGGCGGTCAATCATCGGGGTTTCGGTTTGAACGGCGGTCGATTTCATGACGACCAACTTAGCCGATTCCGGCGGGCGCGCCCAATGCGCCCGACGAAAGCCGGCCGCCCATCGCCGCTCGGTTGCCACTGCGCTGCCGCACGCGACAGTGTCGGCGTTCGCTGCCTAAGCCTGCTCACATATGCGTGAACAGGCGGATGAACCGGAGATATTTCATGCATTTAGCTCGTCTCGGACGCATCGCCCTCATCGTCGCCGCCGCAAGTTTGCCGCAAGCACTGTTTGTGTCGGTTGCACACGCAAAGCCCACCGCAGAGGTCGCTTTCGTGCTCGACACGACCGGATCAATGGCCGGGCTGATCGACGGCGCCAAACGCAAGATCTGGGCGATCGCAACATCGATCCTGGATCAGAATGCCGAGGCCGAGATCCGCATCGGGCTGGTCGCCTATCGCGATATCGGCGACGACTATGTCACCCGGCGATTCGATCTCACCACCGACATCCAGGATCTCTACGCCAACCTGCTGCAAGTCAAAGCGCAGGGCGGCGGCGACTGGCCGGAAAGCGTCAACGAAGCGCTCGATGTCGCCATCAACAAGTTGCAATGGAGCAAGGGCGACGACAGCCGCCGCATCGTCTTTCTGGTCGGCGACGCGCCACCTCACATGGATTATGCGCAGGACACCAAATACGAGACCACGCTGAAAGTGGCGCAGCAGAAGAACATCATCGTCAATGCGGTGCTGGCCGGCGGCGCCCGCGATACCGAGCAGGTTTGGCGCGACGTGGCGCAACGCGGCGACGGTCGCTTCATGGCGATCCCGCAGGATGGCGGACAAGTGGCGATCATCGCAACACCGTATGACGAGGAGATCATCATCCTGCAGAACGAAATCAACAAGACGGTGATCCCCTATGGTCCTAGCGGGCTGCAGAAGCGCACGGAAGAGAAGACGCGGCAATTGTCGGAAGTGGCACGCGCTGCGCCGGCGTCGGCATCGGACATGGCGAGCTATCTCAACAAGCGTGCAAAGCAGTCGTCGGAGGCTGTCACTGGCGGCGGAGATCTCGTCAGCGACGTCGCGTCGGGCGGCAAGACGCTCGACGGCATCAAGGACGACGAATTGCCGGAGACGCTGCGCAAACTGTCGGTGCAGGATCGCACGGCTGAGATCGACAAGCAGATGACGCAACGGAAAGAGCTGAACACGAAGCTCGCGGCGCTGGTGGCGAAACGCGATAGCTATGTCGCTGTCCAGCGCGAGAAGACCGCAGCGCCGAAAACGTCGTCGTTCGATCGCGAGGTGGAAGCCACATTGAAACTGCAGTTGAAGAAGTAGGTCTGGCGCAGCGCAGCCCCTCACCCGGATCGCGAGGGCGATCAGAGGTGATCGAGTGTCGATGCGACGTCGGGCGAATCTGCTTAGCAGCAAGCGTCCTTTCTACACCTTTCCCCACCGGGGGGAGGTCGGCGCGTCGCGCCGGGTCAGGGGAGCAGCCCGCTTGAATTTGCATTACGCGCCCCCTTTCCTCCTCCAAAAAAATCGGCAATGTGGCGCCATGACAGAGAATGCATCCAAAGCCCAGGCCGGCGGAACCATCATTCCGGTGACGCTGTTTCAGCAGAACTGCATGTTGTTGTGGGACGAGGCCACGCGGCAGGCGGTGGTGATCGATCCCGGTGGCGACGTGCCGCTGATCCAGGAGGCGATCGCCAAGGCCAATGTGCATGTCGAAGCAATATGGCTGACCCATGGCCATATCGACCATGTCGGCGGCGCCGCCGAGTTGCGCGACGCATTGAAGGTCGAGATCATCGGTCCGCACAAGGCCGACGACTACCTGCTCGACAATGTTGAATCCTCCGGCGCGGCCTACGGCATCAGCGGTGCGCGCAACTTCAAGCCGGATCGCTGGCTCGAGGAAGGCGACAGCGTCAGCGTCGGCGGCCTCTCATTCGATATCCTGCACTGCCCCGGTCATTCACCGGGCAGCGTTGTCTATTACAGCAAAGGCATGAAGTTCGCCCATGTCGGCGACGTGCTGTTCGCGGGCTCGGTGGGGCGTACCGACTTGCCCGGCGGCAGCCATGAGACGCTGATCCAGTCCATCATGACTAAGCTCTTTCCGCTCGGCGACGACATCGGCTTCATTTGCGGGCACGGCCCCGGCTCTAGCATCGGCCAGGAGCGGATGACCAACCCGTTTCTCACGGGCATGGCCTGAACGTTCGGCGCTTACCTGACCTTATCCATCTCGATCCAGTCATCGATTTGGGATGCGGCAATCGTTCTTTTGGGTTGAACCGGATTGAGTGTCCCGGCCGTCGCCGTCCAGCCTTTCGCGATGATTTCGCGTGCAAAGACCTTGGCA
>JAPLPC010000536.1 GCA_026400425.1 Hyphomicrobiales bacterium
GCAGATCGCGGTCATGGCTGATGACGATCACTGTGCGCGGATAATTCGCGAGGTGATCCTCCAGCCACAACGTGCCTTCGAGATCGAGATAGTTGGTGGGTTCGTCGAGCAGCAAAAGATCGGGCGCCGAGAAAAGGGTCGCCGCCAGCGCCACGCGCATGCGCCAGCCGCCGGAGAATTCGGAGCAGGAGCGCAACTGGTCCTGTGCCGGGAAACCAAGTCCGCTCAGAATGGCAGCCGCCCGGGCCGGCGCCGAATGCGCGTCGATATCGACGAGTCGCATCTGGATGTCGGCGATGCGGGTCGGGTCGGTGGCTGTCTCAGCCTCCGACAGCAAAGCGTGACGCTCCACGTCGGCTTTCAGAACGACCGTGATCAGGCTCTCCGGACCATCCGGCGCTTCCTGTGCCAGACTGCCGATCCGCCAGCGCGGCGGCATCGAGATACTCCCGCCCTCCAGAGACAGGTCGCCACGGATGGCGTGAAACAGCGTGGATTTGCCGACGCCGTTACGGCCCACAAAGCCGACGCGCGCGGTGGGGCCGATCTGGACCGTGCTTTGATCGATCAGGAGCCGACCGGCGATACGGATGGAAATGTCGGACAGGGACAGCATGCGGCCTTGTCACCGCTACGGCGGGCAAAGGCAACCCGGATTCTCAGAGCGGTTAAGCTTCGTCTTCTTCGCGCTCGCGCAGACGGTTCAGAAGCGACTGAAGATGATTGGGCAGGGCCTCATCGAGGCCCATGTCGCGGCGAAGCCGTTCCCCGACCGCGTCCCGTATCGCCGCAACCGTATGACCATCCATCTTATCGTCTCCTTGGTTCGAGAAGCGTGATGTCATGCTCATCCGAAAACGCCGGTTGCCGTCCTGTATCAAGGCAAGTCCAACGGCTGCCAAATGTTTCGCGGTATTTGAATTTGTTCTTACCGTGACGCCGAAATGGCGACATATCCACAGCTGTCATACGAAAGCGCCCGGCCGGATTGGCCAGGCGCTTTCGCCGTTACCTCGTTACAGTCTCAGTAGCAGCGATTGACCGTCCGCCAGCGTGGACCCCACGGGGTTGGAACCACACGGCGCACCCAGCAACCGCCGCCGGCGTAATAGGCCGGGCCGCCGTAGAACCGGGGCGGCCCGCCCCAGCCGCGGTGCCAACCGCCGCCGTGCCATCCCCCGCCGCGCCAGCCGCCATGTCCGCCCCAGGCCGAGGCGGAGGTCGGGGCCAGTGCCGCGGCGCCCAGCGAGGCGGCCGCGACCAAAGTCAGTGCGATTTTACGGATCATCGTCATCTCCTTGTCTGGCACGTCCACCGTCCCTTGAATGCGGTCGGGAGAGGGGCGTGCTGTGGAGACGAAATTAGTCCCGCAAAGCTGAATGCCGTTTGGCTGGCCGATTCAGAAATGGTTCATCTGGATGACATCTTCGACAGTTCCGTCAGCGAGCTCCTGCTGCGAGGTTGTACAGTCGGACGGATCGCTTGCGGGGCGCGGACTGCACCGATATAAGCCGCCATCTCTCCAACACCGCCAGTCAAGGATAAATCATGGCCATCGAGCGTACCTTTTCGATTCTGAAGCCCGACGCGACCGAGCGCAATCTGACCGGCGCGATCAATGCGCTGATCGAGAAGGCCGGTCTGCGCATCGTTGCCCAGAAGCGTATCCGCATGACCAAAGAGCAGGCCGGCACCTTCTACGCCGTGCATAAGGAACGCCCGTTCTTCGGCGAGCTCGTCGATTTCATGACCTCGGGTCCGGTCGTCGTGCAGGTGCTCGAAGGTGAGGGCGCGATCCTGAAGTATCGCGACGTGATGGGCGCCACCGATCCGTCGAAGGCCGCCGAAGGCACCATCCGCAAGGCGCACGCCAAGTCGATCGGTGAGAACTCGGTGCATGGTTCGGACGCTGCCGAGACCGCCGCGATTGAAATCGCGCAGTTCTTCGCCGGCAATGAAATCGTCGGCTAAGCACGCGCCGATTCAATATCTGCCGGCGCGCGGGGGCGCGCCGGCATTTTTCATAAGACTAACAAACCAGAGGGGCGCGCGGTGGAC
>JAPLPC010000183.1 GCA_026400425.1 Hyphomicrobiales bacterium
GAGCGGGCCGAGCGCGCGGGTGCTGCCCCTCGAAGCGGCGGCCTCATAGATCTTGGTCACGCCACGCAGGCGGATCGCAAACTCATCTTGAGACGCCCCCGGAGACGCCATCGGTTACTTCTTCGGCCGCAGGTCGAGCCCGACGCCCTTGTTGACGAATTGCAGCGTATAGGCGCGGCGATAGTCGATATCGCGTTTGACCACGCCGGCGCGCGACATCTTGTCGAAGAAACTCGCTGCCCGCTCGTCGCTCATGGCGCCGATGCCGTTCTTCTCGGTATCGCCGGAATCGACGATACCCTTATCCCGCATTGTCGCGATCGAATAGGCCAGCAATTCGTCGGTCATCTCCGGGTTGAGCTTCTTGATCAAGGCATTTGCGGCTTTGTTGTCGCCGTAGAGATAGTTGTACCAGCCGATGATCGAGGCATCGACGAAACGCTGCACCAGGTCGGGCGACTTCTCCACCGTCTCGCGACGCGCCTCGATCAGCGTCGAATAGCCGTTGAAGCCGTAATCGGCGAGCAGCATGACATTGGGCTTGAAGCCGGCCAGTTTCTCGATCAGAAACGGCTCCGACGTGACATAGCCCTGCATGGCGCTGTTCTTATCGACGATGAACGGCTGCGCATTGTAGTTGTACGGCTTCACCTTGGCTTCGCTGAAGCCGAATTCCAGTTTCATCCATTGGAAATAGCCGGTGACGCCCTCCTTCGAGATGAACAGGGTCTTCGATTTGAGGTCTTCAAGCTTTGTGACTTTCGGATCGGGATGCGCAACGAAGACCTGCGGGTCTTTCTGAAACATCGCCGCAATGGCGACCACCGGAACATTGTTGGCCACCGCATCGAAAGACTGCAGCGTGTTGGCGCTCATGAAAAAATCAAGCTTGCCGGCGATCAACAACAGGCGGTTGTTCACATTGGGTCCGCCCGGCACGATGGTGACGTCGAGGCCGTAATTCTTGTAGGTGCCATCCGCCACCGCCTGAAAGAAGCCGCCATGCTCGGCTTCCGCGACCCAATTGGTGCCAAAGCTGACTTTATCGAGCTTGCCTTGTGCCGCGACGTCCTGGGACGACACGCCTTGCGCCGACGCGGGCGCAAGCGCGGTCATCATGGTCACACAGATGGTTAACGCACGCAGCAGGAAGAGCCGTCCCATATTGGACTCCAGTCACGATTCTGGCCCATGATAGAAAGCTATCGCGGGACTGACCACCCGCAATCTCCTGCAGCGAAACGTACCTCGATGACATCCGTTATGCCGCCCCGCAACTGGACCGCCATTCACTGGCCCGACATCGCCCGGGGCGATCCGTCCTCATGGATCGCGGTGCTGCCGCTGGCCGCGACGGAACAGCATGGGCCGCATCTGCCCTTGGGAACGGATGTGATGATTGCGGAGGCCTATCTCGCCGAGGTGCAGCGTTTGCTGCCGGCGGATATCCCGGCCACCTTTCTGCCGGTTCAGCCGATCGGCATCTCGACCGAACATCTGGCCTTTCCCGGTACGCTGACGCTGCCCACCGAGATCGCCTTGCAAAGCTGGACCGCGATCGGCGAGAGCGTTTCCCGCGCCGGTATGACCAAGCTCGTGATGGTGACCAGCCATGGTGGCAACAGCGCGGCGATGACGCTGGCAGCGCAGGATCTGCGTGCGGAATACGGCATGCTGGTTGCGACCACGAGTTGGTCGCGCTTCGGTGTGCCCGATGGCCTGTTCACCGATGAAGAGGTCCGCCACGGCATCCATGGCGGCGCCATCGAGACGTCGCTGATGTTGGCGCGCTATCCCGAACATGTGCACAACGACCAGATCGCGAATTTCGTCCCGGCGACGATTGCGATGGAGAAGACTTACCGCCGGCTGTCCGCCAGCAGGCCGGCGCCCTTCGCCTGGCAGGCCGAGGACCTGCATCCGTCAGGTGCGGTCGGCGATGCGACACAGGCGAGCGCGGCGAAGGGCGAGCAGTTGTTGAAACATGGCGCGGAAGCGTTCTGCGAATTGCTGGCCGACATGCATCGCTTCGACGTGACTCACTTCGATCGCGAGCCGGACCCGGGCAAGTAATCAATTGCGCACTGCCACTGAAGCGATGCAACAAAACCTCTCCCCGCCGGGGAGAAGTGAAGAAAAACAACGACAGCTCTGTTTCATCCACGACACATGCACGAAACCAAATAGTTCGAACCGGCCTCGAACCCGCTTCTAACATCCTCCGACTGATGGACATGCAAGCCAATGATGGCTGCAGCCAAACAGGATGGAGCTTCTCATGTCGATCAAATCCAAGATTGCCGCCGTTGCGCTCGTTGCCATGACCGCCGCCGGTGCCATGGCGTCCACCACCCAGCAGGCACAGGCCAAGGGCCCTGGCGTCGGCTTCGGCATCGCAGCCGGTGTCGTCGGCGCCGCGGTCGTCGGCAGCGCCATCGCCGCTAACAATTACGGCTACGGTTATGGCTACGGCTATCGCTGCGGCTGGACCCGCCAGTACGACATCTACGGCAACTATATGGGCCGTGTCCGCAGCTGCAATTATTGATTCAGTTCTGATCGGCTGACGTGGAGTTGCGTCCGACAC
>JAPLPC010000227.1:0-1521 GCA_026400425.1 Hyphomicrobiales bacterium
GCCGAGATACAGCGGCACGATTGTATTGGCGTCGATCCATGGCGACAGCAGTTTCACCAGGCCGGCCAGCAGCAGCGCGACCAGGCTGGAGATGATGCCGGTCATCCAGCGGCTGCCGGACAGGAAGCCGCGCAGCAGTGCGTGTTCGCCGCTCAGGCGATACTCCGGAATGATCTTCTGCGCCGAGGCCGCGATGCCGAGATCGAGCATGGAGCCGAGCAGCAGCACCCAGGTCCAGACATAGACATAGACGCCGTAGTCACCCGAGCCCATCCAGCGCGCCAGCAGGATCTGCGACGCATAAGCGAGGCCGGCGGAGATGACGCGAATCAGAAAGATGGTGCCGGCCAGTCGGCGCGTCAGCGACGCTTCGCCGCTGGAAGAGAACAGGCCTTGAAGGCGTGCCCGGAGGCCGCCCGGGGGCTTCGATTGTGCGGGGTCAGCATCCATCACGGCCACGACGGGCTCCATGGCCGCGGAAACGCGGCAAGAGCTTCGGGTAGCAGGGAGACGTTAATTTGGGGTTGGGCGAGGACGAAGCGGCCAGTCGGCGCGCCGTTCAGGGCAGCGTCACATTGTACTCATAGGCCTTGTCGGCCCCGACCAGCGTCAGCTTGATCGTCGCGCCATCCGCAGTGGCGCCGGAGGGCAGGCCATCGAGCTCGAAATTGAAGCGCTTCGTCCCCGGAGGACTGAGCTTGTCGAGCGTCGGGATCGGCAGCGCCCAATCCGCAGTCGGTCCCTCGACATAGAGATTGGGTGTTTGGCCTTCAGGCGCCGTCACCTGCACCGAGACGTTTTTACCGTCGCGCTTCACCTCGCGCACCGCCAGCGGACCATCGCCGAGCGTGGCAGGCTTCGGGACGGTGTCGAGCGCGGCGGTCAACGCGCCATCCTCGGTCGAAGCGACGCTGTTGAAGGCGAGTTCGGCGTGAGCCTCGACCGGAATGCAGATTTTCTCGCACACCGCGTAAGAGATCGCCGCGCGCACCACCACCGGCTTGCCCGGGTCCCTTGCCACCACGCGCATGGGCAACAGCACCTGCTTTTCATAGCCCAGCGACGCGCCGCCGGCGCCGTCGTCGAACTTCACCGGCGCCGGCCACAGGATGGTGACGCTGTCGAGATTATCCGATTTCCCAAAATCGAAACGAGGGGGTACACCGGAATCACCGGGATTGCGCCAGTAGGTATGCCAGCCTGATTGCAACTGGATGGCAATTCCACCGAGCATCACCGCGCCGGTCCGCGATCCCGCCACCAACCTGACCTGGGAATGACTGTCGGTCTGCCATGGCGAAGCATCCTCCGCCTGCGCGGCGGACGCCAGCAGAAGCCCGGCAGTGCAGGCAGCGACAATACGATGTGGAACTGAAACGATCATCAGACGTCCTTACAGCGGTAGCCTGTCATAACTTCAAGCCCAACTTAAGCTATTGAACTGCTCGTGAAGCCGTTCCCCGGAGGCCGCCAACGCCGATTGACAGCGGATGGCCCCGATATCAGGATGAACGAATAACA
>JAPLPC010000227.1:1526-5017 GCA_026400425.1 Hyphomicrobiales bacterium
CGACGGCCAGCTTCTCATCGCGATGCCGGTGATGGATGACGAGCGCTTCGCCCGCTCGGTGATCTATGTGTGTGCTCATTCGTCGGAAGGCGCGATGGGCATCATCGTCAATCGGCGGGCCGGCAGCATCGATTTCCCTGAACTTCTGGCGCAACTCGACATCATTGACGAGTCCGATACGATCAAGCTCCCCGAAAGCGCCGAAACCATGAAGGTCCTGAAGGGCGGTCCGGTGGAGACGGGACGTGGTTTCGTGCTGCATTCCAGTGATTTCTTCATCGACGATGCGACGCTGCCGATTGACGATGGCATCTGCCTGACCGCCACCGTGGATATCCTGCGGGCCATCGCCCATGGCGGCGGCCCGAAACATGCCATCCTGGCGCTGGGCTATGCGGGCTGGGCTCCGGGCCAGCTGGAGGATGAAATCCAGGGCAATGGCTGGCTGCATTGCGCCGCCGACGAAGATCTCATCTTTGGAACCGATATCGATGAGAAATATACTCGCGCCCTGCAGAAGATCGGGATCGCGCCGGGCACCTTGTCCGCCGAAGCCGGTCACGCCTGACGTTGGCTATTGCCGCGCCGTTGGCCATGCTCACGAATGTGAGCGTATCAGCTCGCCGCTTCCAGCCGTTCGTCGGTCAAAAGGCGCATCGCCGCATCGGCGTCCATCGGTTCGCCGAACGCGAAGCCTTGGGCATACTCGCAGCCGAGTTGATACAGCTCCACCGCATCCGAATCGGTCTCGACGCCTTCGGCGACGACCTGCATGCCGAGGTCATGGGCCATGGCAATGATGGATTTCAGGATCACCGGTCGCGAGCCGCGGCCATTGGTGCGGACGAAAGACTGATCGATCTTGAGCGTATCGAACGGAAAGCGCTGCAAGTAAGACAGCGACGAATGGCCGGTGCCGAAGTCGTCGAGCGACAGACCCGTGCCGAGTTCGCGGATCCGGTGCAGCATCTGGGCGGCGTGCTCCGGATTTTCCATCACCAGAGATTCGGTGAGTTCGAGCTTCAGCGTGCCACGGGCGACCGAGGAGCGCGACAGCACGGTGCGGATGTCATGCAGCAGATCGTGGCGCAGCAGCTGCCGCGACGAGACGTTGACGCTGGCAAAAATCGGATCGCGGGCGCGCATCGCGCGCTGCCAGATCGCGAGCTGGCGCGCGGTCTGGTCGAGCACGAACATGCCGAGATCGATGATCAGTCCGATCTCTTCGGCAATGGCAATGAATTCCACCGGTGACATGCGCCCGAGCTTGGGGTGATCCCAGCGCGCCAGCGCTTCGAACCCCGCAATGGAGCGGTCCTCGAGGCGCACGATCGGCTGATACAGGATGGTGATCTCCTGCCGTTCGATGGCGCGGCGCAGTTCGGATTCCAGCGTCAGGCGGTCGGTCTTGCGGGCGCGCATGGCCGGCTTGTAGACGTCGATGCGATCGCCGCCGATGCGCTTGGAATGATACATCGCAAGCTCGCCATCCTTGATGAGCTCGTCGGTGATGGGCGTTGCCGGATCGGTCAGCGCCAGACCGATGGATGCCGTCAGGAAGATTTCGCGGTCGTTGAAGGCGATCGGCGCGCGGATCGTCTTGCGGATGGTTTCGGCGAAAGCGGTGATCTTGGCCGAGTCCTGCTCGGACATCAGGATCAGGCCGAACTGGTCGCCGGCGATACGCGCCAGCGTGTCCTGTGGCTTGAGGATGCGGGTGAGGCGACGCGCCAGTGTCAGCAGGATGGAATCGCCGACGGCGATGCCCACGCTGTCATTGACCTGTTTGAAGCGATCGAGATCGATCACCATGATCGTCGGCCGCAGGTTCGGCATCGACTTGGAGAAATTGGCCAGCGCATTCAGGCGGTCGATGAACAGTTTGCGGTTCGGCAGGCCGGTGAGATTGTCGTGCACGCTGTCATGCAGCAGGCGCTCTTCGGCGTTCTTGCTCTCGGTGACGTCCGTCAACGTGCCGACCACCCGGGTCACTTCACCGTCGGAGCCGACCACCGGCCGCGCTTTCAGCGCGAACCACATGAAATGGCCGTCGGGTGTGCGCAGGCGGAAGTCCTGCACGAGGCGGCCCCGGCGCTGGTCGAGCACGCTGTCGAGCGCGGCACGGAAACGATCCTGATCGAGCGGATGCAGGATCTCCAGCCAATCCGAGGCCGGGCCCTCCAGCGTGCCGCGTTTGAGGCCGAGCAGCGCTTCGGTTTCCGCGCTGGTGAACACCTTGTCGGCAGACACGTCCCAGTCCCAGATCAGGTCGCCCGAGCCGGTCAGCGCCAAGGCGCGGCGCTCGACGTCGGACACGATGCCGTTGCTGGCGCCGCCGCCGGCGAACGCGTGCTGCATCACCGTGAAGCCGATCAGCATCACGATCAGCACGAGGCCGCCAAGTAGCGCCGGGCCGACGATATCGTTGGTGACGGCGCCGCCGACGGCCATGCCCGATGCTACCACCCAGACCACCAGCAGGAACCAGGTCGGGATCAGCAGGACCGCGCGGTCGAAGCCGTGGGTCGAGAGATAAAGGATCAGTCCGAACCCGGCGAAGGCGATCAGCACCAGCGAGATGCGGGCGATACCGGAGGCGACCGCGGGATCGAACAGCGCAAGACCGACCAGCGAACCGAGGAACACCAGCCATGCCGCGGTGATGTGCGAGTAGCGCACATGCCATCGATTGAGATTGAGATAGGCGAATAGGAACACCAGCAGCGTCGCCGCCAATATTGCTTCGCCCGACGCGCGCCACACCCGCTCGGCGCCCGAAGACATATCGAGCACCTTGCCCCAGAAGCCGAAGTCGACGCCGATATAGACCAGCACGGCCCAGGCCAGCGCGGCCGCGGCCGGGAACATCATGCTGCCCTTCACCACGAACAGAATCGTCAGCACCAGCGCCAGCAGGCCGGAAATGCCGATCACGATGCCCTGGTAGAGCGTGAAGGAATTGACCTTGTCCTTGTAGGCCTCGGGATCCCACAGATAGAGCTGCGGCAGCTTGTCGGTGCGCAGTTCGGCGACGAAGGTGATGACGGCGCCGGGATCCAGCGTGACGCGGAACACGTCGGCGGTGGCGCTGTCCTGGCGCTCCGGACGATCGCCCGTGGAGGGCGTGATCGTTGCGATGCGCGAGAGGCCGAGGTCAGGCCACAGCAGGCCCGAATTCACCATGCGGTAATGCGGCGCGACGATCAGGCGATCGAGCTGATCGTCGGTGTTGTTGGCCAGTGCGAACACCACCCAGTGCTGGCCGCCTTCGCGGCCACGCACTTCGATGCGGCGAACGATGCCGTCGGTGCCGGGCGCAGTGGAGACCTGAATGCGTTCGGTCTCGCTGTGCTGGAATTCGAGAATGCCGGTGAGATCGATCGCAGGCGCGTCGCTGCGCACGCTGATCGCATCGAGCGCGTGTGCCGGCTGCGCGGCGGCGAAGAGCATCAAGCTCAGCAGAAATGAAAGCGCTGCGGCACGAAGCGAAC
>JAPLPC010000591.1 GCA_026400425.1 Hyphomicrobiales bacterium
ACAAACGCCGACGTCACGCGGGGCGCCCCCACCCCAGCCCTCCCCCGCGAAAGGGCGGGAGAGGGAGAAGAGGAGCGACCAGCCGCTAGCCATGGAAATTGAAATTGGCGCGCATCCCATCGCGCTCCATCGGACAGTCCTCAGCGAACTATGGCCGAATAGCGGCATTGACTTGGTTCGGAGTTACCACCTATCGTCATCCCGACGGTTCCTAACGGACCAATAGGGAATGCGGTGAGGCTTGTGCGCAGGCCAATTCCGCGGCTGCCCCCGCAACTGTAAGCGGCGAGCCTTCGCCATCAGCCACTGGGTTTCGACCTGGGAAGGCGGCGCAAGGCATTGACCCGCGAGCCAGGAGACCTGCCGTCAGTCGTGGTCACACGCGAGCACATTGGGCGGGGTGTCCTGGTGGAAGTTGAGTCGCGTTCGGGTGCGAATGCGGAGCGGCTTGGTTTGCGGTGACGTGCCACGTTATCGCGAGTCCTTTCATCATGACCTCCGTCATTCCCTTCCTTTCCCATCGATACAAGCCATTCCTGACGTCCGCAGCGCTGTCGTTCCTGCTGCTGCCTGTCGAGGGCCCGTTGCAGCCCGTGAGCGCCAATCACCTGCTCGAGCCGATCGTCGTACAGCCATCGGCAAAGCCGCAACGCGCACGGCGCGCGCCAGCCGGCACCGCGAGCCGCACTGCCCGCATGCGTCAACAGCGCAGCGTTACTGCAACGACCGCTGCGCCGATAGCGACGCCCACCGGCCCCGTCTTCGCCGCGCCGACGCTCAACCTCACCGGCGTCAGCACGGCTGGCAGCCGCCTCGGTCTGACCCGGCTGCAGACACCAGCCAGCGTCGATGTAATTTCAGCCGAGACCATCGCCGAACGCGGCCAGCAGAACTTTCTTGACGCCGTCACGCAGAACGCCACGGGATTCACCGCGGCGCCGTCGCCGGGCAATGGCGGCATTTCATTCAACACCCGCGGCTTCACGGGCGGCTCCTCGGTGATGACCTTGTATGATGGCACCCAGCTCGCCATCGGCGCCGGCACCGTCACGTTTCCGTTCGACACTTGGTCCGCGGAGCGCATCGAGGTGCTGCGCGGGCCGGCATCGGTGATGTATGGCGCCGGTGCCGTCGGCGGCGCGATCAACGTCGTCACAAAGCTGCCGACCTGGGTGCCGTTCAATCAGGCCGAACTATCGCTCGACAGCAACATGACCCGCCGCATTGCCGTGGACAGCGGCGGCCCGGTCAGCAAGGACGTCGCCTATCGCATCACCGCCTCCGGCAATATGTCGGACGGCTGGGTCGATCGCGACAACTCGTCCAATGTGGCACTGCATGCCGCCGTGCAGATCAAGCAGACCGAGGACATCGTCTGGACGCTCTCAACGGACTACGGCGACCGCAGCCCGTCGCGCTCTTACGGCACGCCGCTGGTCAATGGCGCGATCCATCAGGACAGCTTCAGCCAGGTGAAGACCGAATGGCAGGTCACCGACGCCATCGCCATTCGCAACACGCTGTATTATCTCGACACCAAACGGCACTGGATGAACGCAGAAAACTTTCGCTACAATGCGACGACCGGCCTGATCGATCGCAGCAGCTATCTCGAGATCTTCCACAACGAGCAGCAGATCGGCGATCGCATGGACGCGACGATTCGCGGCCATCTGTTCGGCATGACCAACGAGTTTCTGGCCGGCTTCGACGTCAACCGCGTCAATTTCGCGCCGTACCGGATCAATTCGTTCAACGGCCTGTCCAACGCTGCTAAATCGTCGGTCGATCCCATCAACTTCGCGCCCGGGTCTTACTTCAGCACGATCCCGACGGTTGCATCCTTCGGCTCCGTCGCCAATCAGATCGCTGTGTTCGCCGAGAACCGTTTGTCGGTCACCGATCAATTGTCGCTGGTGGCCGGCATCCGCCAGGATGAGCCGACCATTACCCGCACCGACTATATCACGCCGGGCAACAGCTTCGAACAATCGTTCTCGAACACCACCTGGCGCGTCGGCGCGGTCTATGAGCCGGTCGAGAATCTCGCTGTCTACGGCCAGTATTCGACCGCGGTCGATCCGGTCGGCGGGCTGTTGTCACTGTCGTTTGCCAACAAGGATTTCACGCTGGCCACCGGCAAGCAGATCGAGGTCGGCGTCAAACAATCGTTCTGGGGCGGGCGCGGCGAATGGACATTGGCCGGCTACGAGATCGTGAAAAACAATCTGCTGGCGCGCGATCCGATCAATCCGCTGATCGTCACCCAGGTGGGGCAACAATCATCCCGCGGCATCGAGGCATCGATCGGCCTGGCGCTCGACCACGGCTGGCGCATCGACGCCAACACGGCATTGCTGCGCGCGAGATATGACGACTTCGTGCAGCCGGCGACGGTCGGCTCCGGCTCGGTCAACTTTGCGGGCAACGTGCCGGTGAACGTCCCGCAGAGCGTCTCCAATGTCTGGGCGACATGGGCTTTCGCTTCCGACTGGTCGGCCAATGCCGGCATTCAGATCGTCGGCAGGCGCTATGGTGACAATGCCAATACGGCAGCGGCGGAGATACCGTCCTACACAGTCGTCAATGCCTGCTTGCAGTGTAAGCCCGATCGCAACACCACCGTGTCGCTGCGGATCTACAATCTCCTCGACACGATCTACGCGACCTCCGGCAACGCCAATGTGTGGCTGCTCGGCATGCCGCGCACCGCACAACTCGCTGTCAATGTGAAGTTCTGATCATCAGAAGCGTGTCCCTCTCCCGTCTTCGCGGGAGAGGGAGAAACCGTGAATCATTCAGGTCTCAATGGCGTTTCGACCCAAGCGAATCCTGCGGCAGTGGTTGTATCTCACGCACCGCTGGATCGGCATCGTGAGCTGTTTGTTGTTCGCCATGTGGTTCATCTCTGGCGTGGTGATGATGTATGTCGCATTCCCCAGTCTATCCGACACAGAGCGATTGGCGTCGCTGCCCGATCTGGCCTGGCAACAAGTGGTTTTGTCGCCCGATGCCGCGATGCAGGCCGCCGGAGCCACGCGCTTTCCACGCGATCTCCGACTGAACATGATGGCCGACGAGCCGGTCTATCGCGTGACCGACTGGGACGGCAGACGGCGCGCCATCTCGGCGCGCGATGGCCGCGCGATCACCGGCATCACCGAGGCGCAGGCGCTTGCCGTCGCGGCGCATCATCCCGCCAGCACCTCGCCGCATCTCGACGCGATCGTCGACCGCGACCAGTGGAGCGTGACGTCGCGCTACGATCCGCTGCGGCCGTTCTATTTGATCGCGCTTGGCGACGACGCCGGCACCAAGCTTTATGTGTCGTCGCGGTCGGGCGACATCGTGCTCGATACCAATCGCACCGAACGCGTCTGGAATTGGCTTGGCTCGATTCCGCACTGGATCTATCCGACCATCCTGCGCAAGGATCAGCCGCTGTGGCGCCAGGTGATCCTGTGGTCGGCCGGCATCTGCCTCGTCACCGGCACCACCGGATTTTGGATCGGCATCCTGCGCATGCGCCTGAAGCGGCGCTATGCGAATGGACATATAACGCCCTATCGTTATCGGAGGCCTGTTCATCCTGACCTGGATGTTCTCTGGTTGGCTCTCGGTCAATCCCGGACATTTTTTTGCCGACCGCAACATGGCGCCCGACATGCTGCAGCGTTACCGCGGACATGATGCAGCCACTTTCACCGCAAACATGCCAATCGCGCAGCCGGACGCGGTCGAGGCGCGTTTCGAGTGGCTCGACGGCACGCCATTGATGATTACGAGTTCTCGGGGCGGGGCGAGAATGCTGCGTGACCCCACCACCGGTGGCGCCGCCGTGCTGCCGCAAGACCGCCTCTGGATTGCCGCAGCAAAATTGCTCCCCGGCGCTCAACTAACGACAAAAATCGAGCTGAAAGATTACGATTCCTACTGGTATCCCCACCATCGCAGCCGCGAATTGCCAGTGCTCCGCGCGGTGTTCGATGACCCCGCGCAGACATGGATTCATATTGGCCCGCTCACCGGCGATATCCTGGGAGAACTGAATTCAAGCCGCCGCAACTATCGCTGGATGTTCAACGCGCTGCATAGTTTTGATTTCCAGCTGCTGCTGAACCACCGCCCGGCCTGGGACATCGTGGTGATCCTGCTGTCGATCATCGGCGCCATCGTATCCATCAGCGGCGTCGTCATCGGCTGGCGATATGTGAAACGCTAGACTGCCAGCGGCCGCGGCATCTGGCGCGGCTCCGGCGGCATCATGCCGATCAGCGCCTTGCGATCGGCTACGGCGTTGTGAAATTGCTCCAGCGCGATGTTGAAGGCCGTCAGCGTGCCCTCCTGGATGGCGCCGTTCTCGTAGCAATTGAGTGTGTCGCGCAGAATGCCATCGGCCTCGGTCTGCATGCTGTCGAGGTCTTCGAGTGAATCGCTCTTGCGCGCCAGCGCGATCATGTCGAGCAGGCGGTCGCGCTGCGAGACGTTGACGTTGCGCTCGTCGCGGCGGAAGTAGCTCGCGAACCACGCGCCGGCCGAACCCATCGCCGACAGGCTCATGAGGCTCCACCAGATGTAATCGCTGTAGCGATCGAGGAAGGTCTTCTCTTCACCATCGACATAAGCGGCCGCGCCGGGATGCGCGGGGATGACGGCGTCCTTGTCGGTGTCGGGCGTCTCGATCTTCGCGGCCAGCGGAAAGTCGTTGATGATCTGCTGGCGGATGGCAAACAACTGGCGCGTCAGCGCCGCAACCGTCACCTCCGACAATCCCTGCCGCGCCACGATGTGATGCGAGAAGCTGATGGTCTTCACATCCTCATCCGGGCGCGCCGGGGCACCGCCGAAGGTGCCGGCAGGAATCTCCGAGGCTTCATAGACTGGGTAATTCGCAGCGATCGCATCGGCAGAATCGATCGCCAGGAACGTCGGCGCACCGCCATCGCGTGCGGTCGCCTGGATCGCGTCACCGGTGATCTTGCTGTTGACCGGGCCCGCGGCAATAAACGCATCGACCTTCTGGTCCTTCACCGCTTCGGCGACATCGGTGGTCGAATATTGCGACACCGTCACCTTGGCGGGATCGACGCCATATTGGCGCAGGATGACGTTCAGCAGATTGACATTGGCCTGCGTCCTGCCGATCACGCCGACGCGCTTGCCGACGAGTTCGGAAATCTTGGTGATCTTCGGCGCCGCCTTCTTGCCGCGGACTGTCGTCCCCTTGGCCGGCGGCGGCACCCACATCACCACGACATTCTTGCGCAGCGTCGCGACGGCGCGTGCATTCTTGGGAACGGGAAGGTCGCCGCGAATGACGGCGAGATCGGCTTTGCCGTCCGCAAGCGCCTGCGCGCTCGCCGTGGCGCCATCGGTGAGTTGTGGACGCAGGCGCACCGCCCTGTGATCGCGCGAAAACGCCTGCACCAGGGCCTGCACGACCTTGACGTCGTCGCTGTTCTGCGGGCCGACGGCAATACGCAGCGGCACCGGCTTCATGGCGAAGTAGTAGGCACCGGCGACAGCGGCGACGATCGCCAGCGTGCTGGCCAGCGTGATCAATGTCATCTTGCGCCGGACGGAACGTGGAGACGGAGGCCCGATCGGTCCAATGACCTCGGGTCCGTCCGCCATCGATCTCGAAAACAGGCGCTTCAAGTCCATCTTCACCAGCGTGGGTCGGAGCTGCAGTTTAGCAAAGTTCCTGCCCGCATGTACGTTCCACGGCGAGCATGGTTACCGGAGCGGGTGGTTACTCGATTGCGCGCGATTGACGCATTATTGTGGCACGGATCTCGACCGCAGGCGCGCGCGTTGAGGTAAAAGTTCAGGTGAAGCGGAGGCTTGTCATGGTGGAACGGCTGTCGGAGGAGGAGCGCGGGACTGCGCTGAAGGAACTCGCCGGATGGAGCGAGGTCGCAGGCCGGGACGCCATCGCACGCACATTCACCTTCAAGAACTTCAACGAGGCGTTCGGCTTCATGGCACGGGTCGCGCTGGTGGCCGAAAAGCGCGATCACCATCCGGAATGGCGCAATGTCTACAAGACCGTGGATGTGGTGCTGTCGACCCACGACGCCGATGGCGTGACCCGGAAGGACATCGACCTGGCAAGCAGCATGGACGCGATCGCGAAGCAATTCGGCGCGTGACGTTGCGATGGCGCCGGGCCGACACCACGTTCAACCAAGAAACATATCTGCCTTCCCCTGTGCGGGAGAGGCAGCGTCGAGCGGCACTGAGGGGTTAGAGGCGATGGCAACCGATTATAGCGTAGGCTTCGAACCGGCGGATCGACTGGCGAAAGACCGCGAAGGCGTTCGCAAGCAGTTCTGGCGCAAACTGAAGCGGCTGGCCGTGAAGGTCCCGTTCATGGAAGATCTGCTCGCCGCCTACTATTGTGCGTTCGACCGGCAAACGCCGCGCCATGTGCAGGCCGCCTTGCTCGGCGCCATCGCCTATTTCGTGCTGCCGTTCGACTTCGTCCCCGACGTGCTGCCGATTCTCGGCTTCGGCGACGATGCCGCCGTTCTGGCCACGGCGCTGCGCATGATGGCCACGCATATCAACGCCGATCACCGCGCTGCCGCGCGCGCGGCGATGGAACGCGGCTTGAGCGAAGAGCCCGCAGAGTGGCCCGCCCAGGACGCAGGCTGAGCCGCTAACGATCCAGCGCTGCACGGATTTTCTCCGCCAGTTGATCGACGGAGAACGGCTTGCCGAGCAGATCGACGTCGGCGTCCAGCACGCCATTGTGCACGACGGCGTTGCGCGTGTAGCCGGTGGTGAACAGCACCTTCAGATCGGGCCGACGCTTCCTGGCCTGTTCGGCCAGGCGGGCGCCGTTGAGGCCGGGCATGATGACGTCGGTGAACAGCAATGCGACGTCGGGATGCGCCTCGAGCAACTTCAACGCAGCTTCGGCGCCATCCGCCTCGATGACGCGATATCCAAGCATCTGCAGCGCATCGGTGGAAAACCGGCGTACGGCGGCCTCATCCTCGACCACCAGAATCAATTCGCCGGATTGCCCGCCGCTGTGGCGCGGCGTCTCCGGTTGCTCGGGGCGATCGACATCGGCGCCGAACAGACGCGGCATATAGATTTTGACGGTCGTGCCCTGGCCGGGCTCCGAGTAGATTTTGACGTGGCCATGCGACTGCTTGATGAAGCCGTAGACCTGGCTCAAGCCGAGCCCTGTGCCCTTGCCGACCGCCTTGGTCGTGAAGAACGGATCGTAAGCCTTGGCAATCACGTCGGGCGACATGCCTTGGCCGGTATCGGTCACCGCAATCAACACATATTGCCCCGGCGCGACGCCGAAATTG
>JAPLPC010000330.1 GCA_026400425.1 Hyphomicrobiales bacterium
CTTTTGTCCGTGCAGCCAAGCAAGTGGGAATCACCACGCCTGTGATCGGAACCGGCAGCCTCAATCAGCGGCCTTTCCTCGATGCGGCAGGCACCGCTGCCGAGGGCATCCAGATCGTCTCGATCGGCAATTGGGACGACCCGTCGGACCGACAGAAGAAACTGGGCGAAGTGATTGTCGCTGCCGGCAAAACCCCGAAGGGGTATGCCGAACTGATTGGGTCCACCGGAGCGATTGCCGCGTTCGAAGCGATCCGCCGCGTTAAGGGCGACATAACGGGCGCTGCGATCCGCGACGCGCTGGAAACGATTTGTGACTACAAGGACACATATCTGGACGGCAATCTTTGCTATTCGAAAGACCAGCATGAAGGCGTGTTCGCGGATACGCTCATCACCGTCGAAGTTCACAACGGCAAGTTCAAGACGGTAAAATAGGCGCATTCAGGAGAGGCGCATATCGCGCCTCTCCGTTTGTCGAAGACAATGTCATGACCAGCTCGCTTCCCAATTCCCCATTCGCTCACTGGGCCCTCGACAAGGTCCTATCCAGGCGGATTGCACAAACGCCGGATCGCCCCTTCGTCCAATTCGAGGGCGAAGCCTCGCGATCGTTCGCGGATTTGCATACGATGGCGCTCGGGTTCGCTGCGAGGCTCCGCGAAGCGGGGGTGCGTCAGCACGATCGGGTCGCGATGTTTGCCGGCAACTCGGCCGAACATATTGCCTTGTGGTTTGCCATCAACCTTCTCGGCGCCGTCGACGCCCCAATCAATCCGGCGCTGCGCGGACGCACGCTGGAGCACGCGGTCAACCTGATCGATCCCAAGCTACTTATTGCCGAGGCCGAGTTGCTTCCGGTGCTCGCACGAGATGGTTTTGATTTCGGGCCTTTGAACAGCGTGCTCTGGTTTGGAGCGGCCGACAGCGGCCTACCGACGTTGACCGGGATCTCGCTTGCGCACCTCGATTGCGGGACACCGACAGCGTCGCTCGATCAGGATAGCTTGCCGGCGCTCGCGCCATCCGACACGGCGTCGATTCTGTTCACGTCGGGAACGACGGGGCCGTCGAAGGGCGTCATGGTGACACACGCACAGGCATTTCTGACGGCCTTGCAGACCGTCGAAGGATTGTGGGTTGGCGCCGACGATGTCTACTACTGCGCACATCCACTGTTCCACATGTCGCCGCGCTTCTGCGTGGTTTATGCGGCGCTATTGACTGGTGCTGCGATCTGCTTCGACCGCAAGTTTGCGGCCGAGAAATGGATCGACCGTATCCGGGAAAGCAGTGCGACTATCACCATCGGCCACGGGCCGCTGATCGAGATGATCTATCAGCAGCCGGAGCGACCGGATGATGCACAAACGAAACTCACGCGTCTCGGAACATCGCCGTTTCCCCGGCATATAGCGCAGGATTTCGAACGACGTTTTGGGCTGAAGGGCATCGAGACGTGGGGAATGACGGAAATCAACATTCCCTGCTGGCATCCGCCTGGTGAGCCGCTGCGCGTGGGATCGGCCGGCAAGATCCGGCACGAGTGGTATGACTTCCAGGTCATGGACAGCGAAAGCGATCTTCCGCTGCCACCGGGTGAAGTCGGCGAATTCGCCATTCGTCCCAAGCTGCCCTGGATCGTGACGCCTGGTTATTTCCGCAACGCTGAAGCGACGGCAAAAGTGCAGCGGAATTTCTGGTTTCATACCGGTGACAGCGGTTATGTCGATCCTGATGGCTGGGTCTATTTTGTCGATCGTCTGGGCGACCGGATTCGGCGCCGGGCGGAGAACATTTCATCCTATGACATCGAGGTTGCAGCGAACACGCATCCAGCGGTTCTGGAGAGCGCGGCAGTTGGAGTTCCGTCTGGCTTCTCATCGGACGATGACGTGAAACTTTGCGTGGTGCTGCGCCCCGGCGCAGCGCTTGCCCCGGACGAGTTGCTGTCCCATCTCGCCCGCGAACTGCCGCACTATATGGTGCCGCGCTATATCGAGCGCCTCGATGCGCTGCCGCGAACCCCGACGCAAAAGGTTCGCAAAGGCGAGCTGCGTGCCTCCGGCATCACGCCATCGACTTGGGATCGCAAGGAAAACAAGATCGCGCTTCGCACCCTTATCGCGGGTGGCATGGCCCAGGGCTAGACCTTGGCTTTGCCGACGACTTTTTTGCTGGTGTAAGCCCGTTCGATCGTCGACAGGGTTGCTTCCCAGAGATCGGCGAGGCGGCCGAAGTGGCCGTGATCGCGCGTGACCGACCCGGCGTAGTGAATGATATTGACCAATTGAATGACGAGTTTTTCCTGCGGACTGTCAGCAGCCAGTTCGCCAGATTGAATCGCGCTGCGCACGCCTGCGCGTACCAACAGCTCAAATTCGCGTGTGACCTCTTGAAGTTTCTTGCGCATCGTCGGCGTCAGCGCGTCCGTATCGTTGCGTAGCCGGATCATCAAACTCCACGGCTCGCCATTGTCGCCGGTCGCATTGTAGCGAAGGTAGCGACGGTGAGCCATCTGGACCGTCGCTTCCACCTTCTGCCTTAGCGTGGTGGTCGTTTCGGTCCAGATCTCTCGGTAGGAATCCAGCGTCTTGTTCGCGTAATCTTCCAGCACCTCTTCAACAAGGCCATCCTTGCTGCCGAAGTGATAA
>JAPLPC010000397.1:0-615 GCA_026400425.1 Hyphomicrobiales bacterium
TTTGCCTTACGGACTTCCGCGGCAGCAGCGGCCAAGACTTCGGCGCCGCGCGCCGTCATGGTGACATGCACGCCTTCGGCGGCAAGCGCTGCGGCGCAGCCGAGGCCGAGGCCTTTGCTCGATGCGCAAACCAATGCGCGACGGCCTTTAATTCCAAGATCCACGATGTCACTCCCTCAGGGTTGGCGAACAGAGCGGCACCATAGCGGTTCCGATCTCGCGAGGTAAGCTCTGCGGTCATGCGCAGAACCGCAGGAAGGGTTGAGCGCAATGACTTGCATCACCCTTCCGCAAAGTCGTGACGTGTATCGCCACGCGTAACCCGTCTTGCGGAATTGCATGGGTTTTGCGGATCGCGCCAAGGTCTGTATCACTGGGGACCAAGAGCAAGCATCAGGGAACGACTATGTCCGCCATCTTCGACGTTACCAAGGAAGTCATCCTCATCACCGGCGCCTCGCAAGGCCTCGGCCGCCAGTTTGCGCGGGTGCTGTCCGCGCATGGCGCGGCGGTGGTGCTGGCCGCGCGGCAGACCGGCAAGCTCGAAACCTTGCAGAGGGAGATTGCGGAGAACGGCGGCCGCGCCTTCGCGGTGTCGATGGACGTCACCGACAA
>JAPLPC010000397.1:630-9894 GCA_026400425.1 Hyphomicrobiales bacterium
CCGAGAAGGCGCTCGGGCCTGTCACCGTGCTGATCAACAATGCCGGCATCGCCGTGGAGAAAATGGCGCTGGAGCAGACCGAAGCTGATTGGGACGCCGTGATCGGCGCCAATCTCAAGGGCGCCTATTTCGCGGCCACCGAAGCCGCGCGCCGCATGGTCGCGCACAAGGTGGAAGGCAATATCGTCAACATCGCCTCGGTGCTCGGGTTTGGCCTCACCAAGGCGGTGTCGCCCTATGCGATCTCGAAAGCCGGCATCGTGCAGGCGACCAAAGCGCTGGCGCTGGAACTCGCCGCCCACCGCATCCGCGTCAATGCATTGGCGCCGGGCTATATCGATACCGACATCAATCACGCCGCCTGGGATACGCCGGTCGGCGAGAAGCTGATCAAGCGCATCGCACAGCGTCGGGTCGGGCATGAGAGCGACCTCGATGGCGCGATCCTGCTGCTGGCGTCAGGCGCCTCGCGCTACATGACAGGAAGCACCGTGACCGTGGATGGCGGGTTTCTGCTGAGCTGATGAGGCGTAGAGGCCCGCAAGCCCGGGGTTCCTCCCGACGTCGTCATAAAAACGCAAAAAGATGTCCGCGGGCCCTTCCCAAACCGGGCAGGCATTGGTAGATACCCCTGAGCCGCGGCATTGCCCGGCTGTCTCTCAGGAACCTCCGGTCTGGGATCGCTTGTGCCTCTGGCGCTGGCATCCGGAACATGTTCCCGAAAGGTTTGGCGCGGGGTGGAGCAGCCCGGTAGCTCGTCAGGCTCATAACCTGAAGGTCATAGGTTCAAATCCTATCCCCGCAACCAAACATGCTGATTGCAATGAGAACACAGCAAAAAGCCGTCCTTCGGGGCGGCTTTTTGCTGTGTTGGTCGTGCGCTGGGACGCGCGACCTCGTTCAGCCGCGCAGGCCAGACCGGTGGCGGCCGTTGTCGGGTACACCGGGGCGTATCGCGGCTACAGACGGGCGGGTGCCTTGCGGCTGGTCAGCGCCAGCACGATCATGCCGAGGGCGCCGGAGATCAGCGATCCCACCAGCACGCCGATCTTGACCTCATCCTGCAGTTCGGCGCTGAGCGGGAACGCCAGAATGCCGATGAACAGGCTCATGGTGAAGCCGATGCCGCACAACAGAGCGACGCCGTAGAGCTGGGGCCAGCTCGCGTGATCGGGCATCGTCGCCAGTTTCAGCCTGATGGCGATCCAGGCGGCCGTCATCACGCCGATCTGTTTGCCAACGAAAAGCCCGATCGTGACGCCCATCGTCACCGGCTCAAGCAATACCGACCACGCCATGCCGAGAAACGCCACGCCGGCATTGGCAAAGCCGAACACGGGCACGATGAGATAGGCCACCCACGGATGCAGCGCGTGCTCGAGCCGGATCAGCGGCCGATGATCGTCCGCTGAATGGTCGGGCTGCGGCAGCGGGATCGTGAGCGCCAGCGCGACGCCCGCCAGCGTGGCGTGGACGCCTGACTTAAGCGTGAAGGCCCAGAGCAATACGCCGACCAGCAGATAGGGCGTCAGCCGCAGCACGCCGGCCTTGTTCATACCGAACAGGACCGCCAGCGCGCCCGCCGCCGCCGCCAGCCAAAGCGGGGCAAGATTGTCGGTGTAGAAGACGGCGATGATCGACACCGCGGCCAGGTCGTCCAGGATGGCCAGCGCCGTCAGAAAGATCTTCAACGATATCGGCACCCGCGATCCCAGCAGCGCCAGCGCACCAAGGGCGAAAGCGATGTCGGTCGCGGTCGGAATGGCCCAGCCACGTGCGGTCGGTCCGGAGATTCCGTTGAAGGCCAGGTAGATCAGAGCCGGGACGGTCAATCCGCCGAGCGCCGCGAAGCCCGGCAGCATGCGCCGCGGCCAGGTGGCAAGCTGCCCCTCCTGGAACTCGCGCTTGATCTCGAGCCCGACCAGCAGGAAGAACACTGCCATCAGGGCATCGTTGATCCAATGCAGCACGGTGAGGCCGCCCACATAAGTCTGCAGCACGTTGAAATACAGGGTGGATGCTGGCGAATTCGCGGCAATCAGGGCCGCTGCAGCAGCCATCATCAGCACCACGCCGCCACCGGCTTCGCTGGTGAGAAACTGTCGGAATGCGGAGATCGGCGTGGGCCGGGGCAGGGACGATGTCATACGGATGCCTGACAGTTCAGGCCATGTCCGGCAAGCAATTCTGGAAGCGCGGAACTGTGACTCATGGCTGCACCGAGGCCGTAAGCCAGATTCGTGGCAGCTCGGCCGGCTTACACCGTGCTGATCAAACGATCGCCGTCGGTTTCGCTGGATGCGCCGTGCGCGGATGATGGTCGTGCAAATAGATCGCCAACGGATTGGCCTCGGCGCCGTCGGCGACGGCGGCCTTGAACAACCATTCCTGCGCCTCGGCGGGAAGGTCGGCCCAGACTTTCAGCGCGGCGCGCCCGATCAGGGCTGAGATTTGCAGGTCATCCATAATCTCGGTCGTCCGTTTGTTCAGGTCTATCGTGGCGACGGCACAGGCCAAGCCGCGCACGCGAGATGCGGCGCGGCTTGATCGAAGTTTCGAAGGGAGTGACGGCTACTTCTTCATGCCGTCCTTCTTCATGTCATCCTTCTTCATCATGCCGCTATCTTTCGCCATGCCGTCCTTCTTCATCCCGTTCTTCATGGAATCCGGACGGTCGACGGCGGCACCTGTGCTGGTGGTCCCTGGCTGGTTGACGCCGGCTCCGGTGGAGCCCGGCTGCGGTGCGCTCGGATTTGCACCTGACTGGGCAAACGAGGCGGAAGCTGACATCAAGACGATGGCCGATGCGACAATATACTTGTTCATTTGCATGATCCCTGTTTGAGGCACGCGGACTCAATCAGTGAGACTGCGCGTTGTTCCGCTGCACAGAGAGGCGCGGTCGTCGGGTTGGATCGCAGCTCAATGGGTTCCTGCAGCCTTCCAGTCCCGCTTGATCTTCTTGGCCAGCGACCATTTGTGAACTTCGGTCGGGCCGTCATAGATGCGGAAGGCGCGCACTTCGCGAAACGCCTGTTCGACAATGGTGTCGCCGGACACGCCCATGCCGCCCATCACCTGCACGCAGCGATCGGCGATGCGCATCAGGGCTTCGGACACCGCCACCTTGGCCATCGAGCTTTCATTGGTGCCGAGCGAGCCGGAATCCAGCACGCCGGCGCACCAGTCGATCATCAGCTCGGATTGTTTGATGTCGATCAGATTCTCCGCCAGCATGAAGCCGACGCCTTCGTGATCCACCAGCGGTTTGCCGAAGGCCTGGCGGCGGCAGGCATAGTCGGTCGCAATTTCGTTGGCGCGGATGCAGAGGCCGAGCCAGCGCATGCAATGCGACAGCCGCGCCGGGCTGAGGCGTATCTGCGCATATTTGAATCCTTCGCCGGAGGCGCCGAGCATCTGATCGGCGGGGACGCGCAGATTGTCGATCTCCACATCCGCATGGCCGCCGGGCATCGAACTGTCGATGGTGTCGAGCACGCGCACGGTGCGGATCGCGGGATCCGGCAGATCGACCAGGAACAGGCAGGCGCCGTCCTCGGACTTCGCCATGATGATTCCGACTTTTGCGCCCTCGGCGCCGGTGATGAACTTCTTGCGGCCGTTGATCACCCAGTGATTGCCGTCGAGCTTGCAGGTGGTCAACATCATCGACGGATCGGAGCCGGCACCGTTCTCGTCGGCGGGTTCGGTCATGAAGAAAGCCGAGCGCGAGGCGCCGGACACCAGCTGGTCGAGAAATCGCGTCTTCTGCTCGGGCGTACCGACCTTGCCGAGCAGATACATGTTGCCCTCGTCGGGGGCCATGGTGTTGCAGGCGAGCGGGCCGAGCGGCGACAGTCCGGTCTTGATCAGCGCGATCGCGGTTTCGCGCTGGGTGAAATGCGATCCGTCGGCGAGGATGTGCGGCGTCAGCACACCCGCTTGACGGGCCTTGTCGCGCAGCTCCTGCACCAGCTCGTCGCTGGGGCCATGGCTGCCGCAGCGCGGAGCGCGCTCATAGGGCACGTCCTCGTTGCGGATGAAAGTCTCGATCTTGCTGGCGATGGCTTGGGCGCGCTCGGTCACGCGGCCTTGACCCGCCGCAGGATCAAGGCAGATGGTGGCGCAAGATCGATGGGGACTGACGACATGCAGGATCAGCCGGCCAGTGCGAACGATCACCTTGGCTTTCTCGATGCCGGTGAGCTGGTCGCCGGTTACAAAGCGGGCACGTTCACGCCGCGCGACGTGGTCGCGGTGCATCTCGCGCGTATCGGCGCGCTGAATGACAAGGTCCATGCCTTCATCGATGTCTATGCGGATGAGGCCCGCGCGGCGGCGGAGCAATCGACCCGGCGTTATGCCGACGGCAAGCCGCTCGGCGCGCTCGATGGCGTGCCCATCGCAGTCAAGGATCTGATCGAGATCGCGGGCAAGGTCTGCACCGCGGGATCGGCGACGCGCCGCGATATGGTGGCGACGCAGACCGCGAGCATCGTCAAGAAACTCGAGGCGCGGGGCGCCATCGTGCTCGGCAAGGTGCATACGGTGGAATTTGCGCTCGGCGGCTGGGGCAGCAATCAGCATCTCGGCGCGCCGCGCAATCCCTGGAATGCGGAGGTGCCGCACACGGCGGGCGGCTCCAGCAGCGGTTCGGCGGCGGCCGTGGCCGCACGGCTTGCGACCATCGCCATCGGCACCGATACCGGTGGCTCCGTGCGCGGGCCGGCGGGCTTCAACAATCTGTTCGGCCTGAAGACCACGTCGGGCCGCATCAGCCTGCATGGCATCGTGCCACTGTCGCCGTCGCTCGACACGGTGGGCCCGCTGGCGCGTTCGGTGCGCGATGCCGCGCTGCTGCTGCAAGCAATGCAGGGGCCCGATGTCCGCGATCCCACCACGCTCGACGTCACGCCGGTCGATCCGCTGGCCGAGTTGGAGCAGGGCGTGCGCGGCTTGACGCTGGCGGTGATCGACGCGCGCGAACGCAAGCCGGTCGATCCCGATATCCTCGCAGCCTATGATGCCGCCATCGATGTCTATCGCAGCCTGGGCGCCACCATCGTCACCATCGATCTGCCGAAATCGCTGCCGGAATTTTCGCGCGCGGCCGAGATCATGATGGGCGAGGCATACGCGATCCACGGCGCGGTGGCCGAAGATCCGTCGTCTCCGATGGACGAGGGCGTGCGCAAGCGCGTGCTCGGCGGCAAGATCGAAGCCAGGGCCTATATCGAGGCGCGCTGGCGAGCACAGGCCGATAGGCAGGCCATGTTGCAGGCGTTCGGCGCGGCCGATGCGCTGCTGGCGCCGACGTCGCAGGTGCCGCCGATGCCGCTTGCCGATGTGGATGAAGCCACCACCCCGGCGACGCTCACGCGCTTCGTCAATCAGATCGGATTCTGCGGTCTCGCGATTCCCATCGGCTTCACGTCGAAGGCACTGCCGACATCGCTGCAGATCGTCTGCCGTCCGTATCAGGAAGCGCTCGCGCTGCGCATCGGCCGTGCCCATGAGGCGGCAACCGATTGGCACACGCGCGTGCCGCCGATGGCGAACATCGCGTAGCTCGCTGATGCGACGCGCATGGCATGTAACGCGCATATGACGATGCGATGTCGCGTCGTCGATGGCGCGTAAAATAAACATCTCACATCGATGGCATTGCACGGTGGATGTTTAGTTCTTGTTAGAAGCGACGAACTATCCGGGACGTGACCTTCCATCGACGCATCGGATCGCATGCCAAACATCTCTCAATCTCTTCGCAAGAACTCCCGAAAATTGAAAGTGCATGTCGGGCTGCGCGTCCAGATTGCGCTGTTGGGCCTGCTCAGTGTCGTCGCGATCGGCGCGATCTGTCTCGCCGGTCTGTATTTCGATGCGCAGGCGCAAGCGGAGGCCGACCGCGCATTGAAGCTGCGCCATGAGGTGGCGAGCCTTGCCACCGGCTATCTCGAAGCCGGTCAAGTCGCGAATGCCTTCATGCGTACGCGCGAGGATAACAATGTCGCGCGGCATGAGGAGATCGTGAACACGCTGCTGGCCGGTCTCGCCAGCATCGAGAGCGTGATGAAGCAATCGGCCGATGGCGACGACGCCAAAAGCGACAGCGCATTGCGGTCAGGCCTCAGCATCTATCGCACGCGATTCAACAATATCGTCTCCATGCAGCGCCAGCTCGGGTTGAAGGAGAGCGAGGGCCTGCAGGGCCGGTTGCGCAACGCCGTGCATGAAGCGGAAACCAAGCTCGTGGCCCATGATGTGCCACGCCTCACCCAACTGATGCTGCTGATGCGCCGGCACGAAAAGGACTTCATGCTGCGCGGCGGCGATAAATATGGCGAGGACTTCGACAAGCGGCAGGAGCAGTTTGCCAAGGCGCTGCCACAGTCAGGGCTGCCGCCAGAAGTTCAAGCCGACATCGAAACGGCCATGAAGGCGTATAGCCAGAGCTTTGGCGGATTTCAGGTCACGCAGAGTCTGCTCAATGACGAGATCGCCGATTTCGCCACCGTGTTCCAGCGCAACCGTCCGGGGCTCGACGAACTGATCAAGACCGCCGACGACCGTTACAGCCGCGCCGGCGCACGTGCCGCCGAGGTGCGGCAGATCATGACCTGGGCGATCGCCGGCGCGACGCTGCTGATCGGCCTGCTCGCCGCGATCTTCGGCCAGCGCATCGCCAATGCGGTGGCCGGCATGACGCGCGCCATGCAAGAACTCGCAAAGGGCGATTTTACGGTGGTGCTGCCCGGGCTCGATCGCGGCGACGAGATCGGCGCGATGGCGCGCGCGGTCGAGAATTTCAAACGGGTGGCGCGCGACAAAGCCGAAGCGGAAACCCGCACCAAAATGCGCGAAGTTGCCGAAGCCGCCGAGACGCGGCGCGCGGATATGGCCGATGTCGCGGATCAGTTCGAGCGTGAGGTCGGCCGCATCATCGAACTGGTGGCGGCGGCATCGACCGAGCTGGAGACGGAAGCCGGCTCGATGTCGCAGACCGCGAGCGATGCGCAGGCCTTGAGCGTGCGCGTGGCGCAGGCTTCGGAGGAGACGTCGTCCAGCGTGCAGTCGGTGGCGTCGGCGAGCGAGGAGATGGCAGCATCGGTGGTGGAGATCGGCCGCCAGGTTCAGGCATCGTCGCAGATCGCCAGCGAAGCGGTGGAACAGGCGCAGATGATGGACAGTCGCGTGGCGCTGCTCGCTGCAGCGGCGACAAAGATCGGCGATGTCGTGCAGTTCATCTCGGGCATCGCGTCGCAGACTAACCTCCTGGCGCTGAATGCGACCATCGAGGCTGCGCGTGCGGGCGATGCAGGGCGCGGTTTTGCGGTGGTCGCATCCGAGGTGAAGGCGCTGGCGGCGCAGACATCGAAGGCGACCGACGAGATATCGAAACAGATCTCCGATATCCAGTCGGCGACGCAGGACTCGGTGGGAGCCATCGCTGCTATCGGCGGCACCATCAACAGGATGTCGGAAATCGCCTCCTCGATCGCCTCCGCGGTCGAGGAGCAGAGCGCCTCCACCCAGGAGATCTCGCGCAATGTGCAGCATGCGGCGCAGGCAGTGATCGAGGTCAGTGCCAATATCGCACAGGTCGAGCGTAGCGCCAGCGACACCGGCACGGCGTCGGGTCATGTGCTGACCGCGGCGCAGTCGCTGTCGGGAGATAGCACGCGGCTGAAGAGCGAAGTCGGTGCATTCCTGCAGCGGGTGAGAGCGGCGTGATTGCTCACCTCTCCCCGGCGGGGAGAGGGGAAGGTCGTGCGTCGTTGTCGTTACGCCCCTCATCCGGCGCCAGAAAGCCCGACAGGATGTCGCGCGGCGGGCCTGAGGGCATGCCGTTTTCGAATGGAATGAACACGACCTTGTAGCCCGACAGCTTGCTGCGATTCCACGAGCCGTGCTGGCCGATCACCATGCCGTCGGGGAAGCCGGGCAATGTGCCGGCCGGCAACCAGCACAGACCCAGCGACGCGGTGTGACCACCGAGCGCATAGTCCGGCTTGATCGCGGTGGCGACCATCGCCGGGTCTTGAGGCACGCGGTCGTCAACGATCTGGCCCCAATAGCAATAGGGCCAGCCATAGAAACCGCCGTCCTTCACCGAGGTGAGATAATCCGGCGGTGTTTCGTCGCCGATGCCGTCACGCTCGTTGACCACGGTCCAGAGTGCCTTCGTGGTGGGCTCGAAGGCGAGGCCGACGGGATTGCGCAAACCGGCGCCGAAGATGCGGGAATTGCCGGTGGCGATATCGAACTCATAGATGGCGGCACGACCCTTTTCGACATCCATGCCGTTGTCGGCGATGTTGCTCAGCGAGCCGACGCCGATATAGAGCTTGGTGCCATCCGGGCTCGGCAGGATGCTGCGGGTCCAGTGGCCGCCGGTGCCGAAGCTCGTGAGCTTCTTGCCCGCCGCCGTGATCTTGTCGGCGCCCTGCGTGTAGGGGAATGCGACGACGCCATCGACATTGCCGACATAGAAAGTGTCGCCGACCAGCGCCATGCCGAACGGCTGGTTCAGATTCTCCATGAACACCTGCTGCACCTCGGCGACGCCGTCGCCGTCCCGGTCGCGCAGCAGCGTGATGCGGTTGGCGCTGTCGCCGAGTGCATTGGCGCGGCGCATCGTCGCCTGCATGGCATAGCTGAACAGGCTGCCGATCCGCGTCGCCACCTGCGAAGCTTCGGCGATCAGCACGTCGCCATTCGGCAGAACGCTGATCCAGCGCGGATGCTTAAGGCCGGTCGCAAAGGCATTGACCTTGAGGCCGGGGGCTGCGGTGGGCAATTGGCCGGCGTCCCAGCCGCGCGCGGTGGGCATCTTCAGGGTCGGGATGGCGCCCTGCGGCTTGGCTTCGGGGACGGTGGGCGCATGACCCCAGGCCGGTGTCGGCGTCGCGGTTTGGGCACGGCGCCACAACACGGCGCCGGCGCCGACCAGCGCCACCATGCGCGCGAAAGTACTCGTGATAGACATGGACATTCCCCAGAAGATCGCGCCGAAGCGGCCGAGACGGGGCAGGTTATATAGCAATTCGTCGATGCGGGAACGCAATGGCACCCTTGCAGGATGGCTGTGGCGGGAACGAGCGTTGATCCCAACCACCGTCATTGCGAGGAGCGAAGCGACGAAGCAATCCAGTGTTCGCTTTCGGCTTCCTGGATTGCTTCGCTTCGCTCGCAATGACGGATCAGAGGCCAATGTCAGGCCATCAATCCGCGAACTGCCCGCTCGCCTTGATGATCGGCGCC
>JAPLPC010000397.1:9980-10895 GCA_026400425.1 Hyphomicrobiales bacterium
GTCGCGCAATGATTCCTGCAGCGGCTTGGCGAGCTTCTGCACGATCTCGTCCGGCGTGCCCTTGGGGGCGTAAATGCCGTGCCAGGCGCCGGCTTCAAAACCCTTCAGGCCGGCTTCATCGGCGGTCGGCAGATCCGGCATCGACGACAGCCGGGTCTTGGTGGTGATGGCATAGGCCTTCACCAGCTTGCCATTGATCGGCCCGGTGGTGTTGGTGGTCTGGTCGCAAGTGAGGTCGATCTGGCCGGCGATCAGGTCATTCATGACAGGACCGTTGCCCTTGTAGGGCACCGCGAGCACCTGCTTGTCGATGGCATTCATGAACATCAAGCCACAGAGTTGCGAGGCCGCGCCGAGGCCGGCATTGCCGAACGTCATCTTGTCACCGTTGGCTTTGATATAGGTGATCAGCTCGGCAAGGTTGTTGGGCGGCAGGTTGGGCCGCGCGATGATGGTCATCGGCGCATTGGTGACGAGGCCGATCGGCGCAAAGGCCGTCTTGGTATCGTAAGGCAATTTGCGATACAGCGTCGCCGCGGTGGAAATGCCGATGTGATGGATCAGGATCGTGTAGCCATCGGGCTCGGCGCGCGAGGCACGCGTTGCCGCGATGGTGCCGCCGGCGCCGGTGGCGTTTTCGATGATGATGGTCTGGCCTAGAATCTTCGACATGGTCGCGGCAGTGACGCGCGCCACGGTATCGGTGGCGCCGCCGGCGGCGAACGGCACCAGCATGGTGATCGGCTTGGTCGGATAACCCTGCGCAAAGGCGGCGGTGCTCGCAAGCGATAGCGCGAATGCAAAGGTGATGGTGGCTTTCATGTGATCCTCCCGGATTGTTTGTTTTGTTTTATTGAAGACGGTCGCCCCGGTTGGCCGGGGCGACCGGAAAAACATCAGACGTTCGAACTGTGG
>JAPLPC010000044.1 GCA_026400425.1 Hyphomicrobiales bacterium
ATTGGGGCATTGGCGACTTCAGCGATTTGCAGGACCTGATCCGGGTCGGCGCCAGCCTCGGCGCCGGCGGGATCGGCCTCAATCCGTTGCACGTGCTGTTCGACGACCGCCCGGCCGAATGCAGCCCGTATTCGCCGAACAGCCGGTTGTTTCTCAACCCGCTCTATATCGATCTCGAGGCACTGCCCGAATTCACCGGCGCGGCCGACAGCGAACTCGCGCCGCTGCGCCGTTCGGGACTGGTCGATTATCCCGCCGTCGCGGCCGCCAAGTGGCGCGCGCTGCGTGCGGCGTTCGAGCAATTCCAGTCGAAGCCGAATCCAGCGCGGCAGGCCGCATTCGAAGCATTCCGCACCGAGCGCGCGCCGCTGCTGACGCGGTTCGCCTGTTTCGAAATGCTGCGCCATCGTTACCAGAAGGCGTGGTGGGAGTGGCCCTCCGAGTTTCAGCATCCGGACGACGCGCAATGCGCCGAGCTGCGCGCAGGCCCGGACGGCGCCGAAGTCGCTTTCATCGAGTATGTGCAGTGGAATGCGGATGTTCAGCTCAAGGCCTGCTTCGACCTGACGCGCGATCTCCACATGCCTGTCGGCCTTTATCTCGACGTCGCCGTCGGTGTGCAGGCCGGCGGCTTCGATGCCTGGAACGAGCAGGTCGCGATCTCGCGGCATCTGTCGGTGGGCGCGCCGCCCGATGCGTTGCAGCCCGCCGGCCAGAACTGGGGCCTCGCCGGGTTCAATGCCGCCGGGCTCGAAGCGCAGGGCTTTGGTCCCTTCAAGGACATGCTGCGCGCGTCGATGCGCTATGCCGGCGCGATCCGGCTGGATCACGTTCTCGGTCTCAACCGCCTCTATGTCGTCCCGCACGGGTATCGCCCGCAGAACGGCGCCTATGTGGAAATGCCGCTGGAAGCGCTGCTCGCCGTGACCGCGCAGGAGAGCGTGGCCAATCATTGCGTCGTGATCGGCGAAGACCTCGGCACCGTGCCGGACGGCTTCCGCGATCATCTGGCGGCATGGGGCATCTGGTCGTATCTCGTGATGATGTTCGAGCGCGACGAGCGCTATGCTTTCCGTGGTCTCGACGACTATGCGGCGAACGCGCTGGTAACGTTCAACACGCACGACCTGCCGACCTACGCCGGCTGGCGCAGCTATCATGATCTGCAACTGAAGCGTTCGATCGGCATCGATCCCGGCGAGAGCGACGACGCCCGTCGGTATGCCATCGAAATGCTCGACACGGTGTTGCGACAGAATGGCATCGATCGCACCGATTTCTTCGGGGTCGCTCACTTTCTCGCGCGCACCCGGACCCGATTGGAAGCCATCGCGTTGGAAGATCTGCTTGGCGTCACCGATCAACCGAATATCCCCGGCACCATCGACGAGCATCCGAACTGGCGGCAGAGATTGCCCGCCACTGTCGATATGATGGCCAATTCGATCGATCGCGACGCGCTTCGTATCGCAACGGCGGACAGGATTTCGTCTGCCGTCACCTAAATCTCTTCAGGCGGTAGACCGATTTGTACAGCAACATCGAAGACTATGCTCTGATCGGCGATTGTGAAACCGCTGCTCTCGTCAACCGCAATGGCTCGATCGACTGGCTGTGCTGGCCGGCTTTCGACTCCGACGCCTGTTTCACGGCACTGCTGGGCACCAAGGATCATGGTCGGTGGCTCATCACCCCCGATGCCCCGATCAAGTCTTGCAAGCGGCGCTATCGCGGCGACTCGCTCATTCTCGAAACCACGCTCGAAACGGACGATGGCGCGATCACGCTGATCGATTTCATGCCGTTGCGTGGCGCATCGTCCGATATCGTGCGCATCGTCCGCGGCGATCGGGGCGTGGTCAAAGTCCGCATGGAGCTGATCATCCGGTTCGGCTTCGGCGCGGCGATCCCCTGGGTCAAGCGCGACAAGGACGGCGCCGTGTTGGCGATCTGCGGGCCGGACATGACGGTGCTGCACACGCCGGTCGAAACCCATGGCGAAAATCTCACGACCATCGCATCCTTCGACGTCAAGGAGGGCGATAGCTTTCCATTCGTGCTGACCTATGGTCCGTCACATCTGGCGGTGCCGGTTCCAATTGATGTCGACGAGGCCTTGAAGGACACCGTCGCGTTCTGGAGCGAGTGGAGCGGGCGGTGCACCTATAAAGGCGAACACCGCGATCCCGTGATGCGGTCGCTGATCACGCTGAAGGCGCTGATCTACGCGCCGTCCGGCGGCATCGTCGCCGCGCCGACCACATCACTGCCTGAAAAGCTCGGCGGCTCCCGCAATTGGGATTATCGCTTCTGCTGGTTGCGCGATGCCACCTTCACGCTCTTGGTGTTGATGAACAGCGGCTACACCGACGAAGCGCGTGCCTGGCATCGGTGGCTGCTGCGCGCGGTCGCCGGCTCGCCGGCCGAAATGCAGATCATGTACGGCATCATGGGCCAGCGCCGTCTGCTGGAATGGGAAGCCGACTGGCTGCCGGGCTATGGCGGCGCGCTGCCGGTCCGCGTCGGCAATGCCGCGCATGCGCAGCTGCAACTGGACGTCTATGGCGAACTCATCGACGCATTCTATCAGACACGGGTCGCCGAGCTCGATCTCGAAGATGGCACCTGGGCCGTCGAATGCGAAATCCTCGACCATCTCGCCACCGTCTGGGATAAACCGGACCACGGCATCTGGGAGCGCCGCGGCCCCGGCAAGCATTACGTGCTGTCGAAGGTCGGATGCTGGGTCGCGTTCGACCGCGCCATCAAGAGCGCGGAAGGCTTTAATCTGAAGGGGCCCATCGACAAGTGGAAGCAGCTGCGCGAGGACATCCACCGCGACGTCTGCGAGAAAGGCTTCGACCCCCGCGAGAATACGTTCGTCGAATCCTATGGTTCGGACATGCTCGACGGCGCCATCCTGTTGCTGCCGCTGCTCGGCTTTCTCCCGGCCGACGATCCGCGCATGAAGGGCACAGTCGCAGCTGTCGAAAAATATCTGATGCGCGACGGATTCGTGTTGCGCCACGATCCGCGCGAAGTGACCGGCGAAATTCAGCCGGCCGAAGGCGCATTCCTCGCCTGCACCTTCTGGCTGGCCGATGCCTATATCAAGATGGGTGAGATCGCGCGCGCCGAAGAGTTGTTCGACCGCGTCGTCGCGGTCGCTAACGACGTCGGGTTGATCGCGGAGGAGTATGATCCGGCAGTGAAGCGCCAGACCGGTAACTTCCCGCAGGCCCTGACCCATATCGCCTTGATCGCGGTCGCGCACAATCTTGCCAGCGCGAAGCGCCCGCAGGAGAAGAAGGTCGAACGCGCAAAGTGAACGGCACGCTCTTTGCGAGAGCAAAGAGCGCTATGTCACTGCGCATTCCGCTTCAGGA
>JAPLPC010000475.1 GCA_026400425.1 Hyphomicrobiales bacterium
TTTCCATATCTTCGTGCTGCCGATGCTGTTTCCCTTCCTCAAGGATCGCCTCGGCGTCGGCTATATCGACCTCGGCTTCGCCCTCACCACCTTTGCCGTGGTGTCCGGCCTGACCCAGGCGCCGATCGGCTTTCTGGTCGATCGCGTTGGCGCCCGCATCATCCTGATTCTCGGCGTCATGCTGGGCGGCTGCGCGCTGGTCACGCTGGGCCTGTTCCTGAGCTATCCGGCACTGATTATCTGCGCTGGCCTGCTCGGGCTCGCCAACAGCGTCTATCACCCCGCCGACTACGCCATCCTTGCCGCCCATATGGACGAGGCGAAGATGGGCCGCGCCTTCTCGCTCCACACTTTTGCGGGCTTTGTCGGCGGCGCCGTGGCGCCTCCGATGATGGTTGCCCTGCTGGCCTCGATCGGCGGCGCCGGCGCGCTGGTGGTCGCCGGCGGCATCGGCGTCGTCATCGCCTTGATGCTGGTCGTGGTCGGCATCCCCGATGCAAGCGCCATGAAGAGTGGCGGTAACGGCCAGGCCGCCAAGGTCAGCATGATGACCCCCGCCATCGTGATGCTGACGCTGTTCTTCACGTTGCTGGCGCTCTCACAGGGCGGCATCAACAGCTTCGGCATCGTCGCGCTGATGAACGGGTACGGCATCACGCTGTCCTCGGCCAACATCGCGCTGACCTCTTTCCTCGGCGCCGGCGCCGTCGGCGTGCTGGCCGGCGGCTGGCTGGCGGATCGCACCCTGCATCACAGCCGCGTGGCCGCCGTGTGCTTCACCATCAATGCCGCCATCATCGGCTTGATCGCGGCCTTCTCGCCGTCGGCGCCGGTGATCGTCGCAGCCATGACCCTCGCCGGGTTCCTCGGCGGCGTCATCACGCCGTCGCGCGACATGCTGGTGCGGCAGGCAGCACCGCCCGGTGCGGCCGGACGCGCCTTCGGCATCGTTTCCACCGGGTTCAATTTCAGCGGCATCGTCTCGCCGATCATGTTCGGCTGGTTCATGGATCATGCCATGCCGCATTGGGTGTTCGGCGCATCGGCCTGCTTCATGGCAGCGACGGTATTGCTGGCGGTGGTGTCGGAGCGCAAACGCTGACCGCTGGTTCGGCGGTCGCAGCGATGGCTTGGGCGTGCTACAAGCGCAGTGCATGCTCACTGTTCGTCATCTGACAAAATCCTATCGTTCCGCCCAGGAAGACGTCGCCGTTCTCCGCGGCATCGACCTCATCGTCGCAGCCGGTGAAAGCGTCGCCCTCACCGGCGAAAGCGGCAGTGGCAAGAGTACGTTGCTGCACCTGATCGCGGGCCTCGACGAGGCCGACGCCGGCGAGATTATGCTGGGCGATGTCGCGGTCACCCGCCTGAAAGATCCCGAGCGCGCCGCACTCCGCCGCGACCGGCTCGGTCTCGTGTTCCAGCAATTCAACCTCATTCCCTCGCTGTCGGTCGCCGACAATCTCAGTTTCCAGTCGCGTCTATCCGGGCGCCACGACCAGGCATGGCAGGGCGAGCTGATCGAACGGCTCGGTCTCAGCGCTTTGCTCAAGCGCTATCCCGAACAGCTCTCCGGCGGCCAGCAACAGCGCGTCGCCATCGGCCGCGCCTTGGCGTCGAAACCGGCGTTGCTGCTCGCCGACGAGCCGACCGGCAATCTCGACGAGGACACTGCCGATGAGGTGATGCATCTGGTGCGCGACCTCGTTAGCCGCAGCGGCTGTGGCTTCCTGATGGTGACGCACAGCGCCCGCCTCGCCGCGATGCTCGACCGCCGAGTCCATCTGCGTGCCGGACTGATCGCATGAGGCGCGCGCTGTGGGTGGTTGCCGTATTGCTGAGCCACTGGCGCCGGCATCCGCTGCAATTCGCCACGCTGATGATCGGCCTGATCGCCGCCACCGCGCTGTGGAGCGGCGTCCAGGCTTTGAACCAGCAGGCCCGCACCAGTTACGACCGTGCCGCAGCTGCCTTCGGCGGCACGCGCACGCCGATGCTGGTCTCGCCGAGCGGCGGCGCATTCGCGCAGCAACTGTTCGTGGATCTGCGCCGAGCGGGATGGCCGGTGTCGCCGGTGCTCGAAGCGCGCGTGCAGATCGAAGGCCGCAGCGTGCGCCTGCTCGGCATCGAGCCGGTGACGATGCCGCCGGAAGCCAGCGCTGCAGCCGAGATCGGAACCGCCGGCGCGCAGGCCTTCATCGCCTCGCCCGGCCAGGCGCTGATTTCGCGCGAGACGCTGACCGAACTGGGCTTGCGCGACGGCGCCACACCGACGCTCGGCAATGGGCAGCAACTGCCGCCGCTCAAGCTGCAGGCGGCCTTGGCGCCCGGCGTCATCGTGGTCGATATCGGCATTGCGCAGACGCTGCTGGCGATGCCCGATCAACTCTCACGGCTGCTGATCGGCAAGGCGAAGGGCCCGCGGCCCAATCTCGAGAGCGTCACCGGGCAGCAGCTTCGTCTTGTGCAGCCGGAGAGCGAGACCGATCTCGAACGCCTCACCGACAGTTTTCACCTCAACCTCACCGCCTTCGGCCTGCTGTCGTTCGTCGTCGGCCTGTTTATCGTCAATTCCGCCATCGGCCTTGGTTTCGAACAGCGGCTGCCGATGCTGCGGACGCTGCGCGCCTGCGGCGTGTCCGCACGGCAGCCGAATGCGGTACTGGTGCTCGAACTCGTCATGATCGCGCTGCTCGCCGGCGCCGTCGGCCTGGTCTGCGGCTACGTCATCGCGGCCCTGCTGCTGCCCGATGTCGCCGCCAGCCTGCGCGGTCTCTATGGCGCACAGATCCCCGGCCAGCTGACGCTGAAACCGGAATGGTGGCTTGCCGGGCTCGCCATCTCGGTGATCGGCGCGTTGCTGGCCGCAGCATCGAGCCTGCTCAAAGCCGTGCGCCTGCCTTTGCTCGCCGCGGCGCAGCCATATGCTTGGCAACAGGCGCAACATCGCTGGCTGCGCTTGCAGGGCGGCGGCGCGTTGCTCGTCTTCGCCACGGCTGCGCTGGTGCTGTGGTTCGGCGATTCCCTGATCGCCGGCTTCATCGTTCTGGCCGCATTGCTGCTCGGCGCCGCACTGGCCCTGCCGGTCTTACTCGGCCTCGTCCTCGCCGTCGGCGAGCGCAGCACGCGACGGCCGCTGCTGCGATGGTTCTGGGCCGACAGCCGCCTGCAACTGTCGGGCCTGTCGCTGGCTTTGATGGCGCTGCTGTTGGCGCTGGCGGTGAATGTCGGCGTCGGCACCATGGTGGAAAGTTTCAGCCGCACCTTCGTCGGCTGGCTCGACGGGCGATTGTCATCCGAAATCTATCTCAATGCGGCAAGCGAGGCGCAGGCGCGCGAGATCAGGACATGGCTGGCGCAGCGGCCCGACGTGCAGGCCGTGCTGCCCGGCAGCCAGGCCGAGATCCAGTTCGGCGGCGCGCCGGTCCAGATCAACGGCCTGCCCGATCACGCGACCTTCCGGGATCAGTGGCCGCTGCTCGACGCCACGCCCGATGCCTGGGATCGCGTTCGGGACGGCGATGGCGCATTGGTCAGCGAGCAATTGTCGCGCCGCATGCAGCTCACGCTCGGCCAGAGCGTGACGCTGCCGACGCCGACCGGCCCGTGGACCGTCCAGGTCGCCGCCATCTATGCCGACTACGGCAATCCGAAGGGCCAGTTCACCGTCAATATCGATGCGTTGCTGTCGCATTTGCCCGATAGTCCGCAGACCCGCATGGGCCTGCGCGTGGCGCCGGAAAACATCGCCGTCCTGATGGATGCCATTCGCGCGCGGTTCGGCCTCGATGGCCGCAATCTCGCTGATCAGGCCAGCGTCAAGAAGGAATCACTCGGCATCTTCAACCGCACCTTCGCCGTGACCTCCGCGTTGAACGCCTTCACGCTCGGCGTGGCCGGCGTGGCGCTGCTGACCAGCCTGTTGACGCTGAGCAATTCGCGGCTGCCGCAACTGGCGCCGCTGTGGGCGATCGGCCTGACGCGCCGACAACTGGCTGGCATCGAACTCATGAAGACCATGTGCGTGGCACTGATCACCGCACTGTTGGCGCTGCCGTTGGGATTGCTGGTGGCGTGGTGCCTGATTGCCATCGTCAATGTGAAGGCGTTCGGCTGGCGGCTGCCGTTCCATGTCTTTCCGCTGCAACTGGTCGCGTTGCTCGCCATTGCGCTGCTGGCGGCGCTCGTGGCATCGCTGCTGCCGATCCTGAAGCTCGTGCGGATGCAGCCAGCCGATCTCGTGAGAGTGTTCGCCAATGAGCGCTAGGCTGACACGACGCAGTTTCGTCAGCGGCCTTGCCATCACGGGCCTCGGCGTTCCGCACGCCTGGGCGCAAGGCTTCGCCGGCCTCGGCAGCGATGCCGATGGCTTTGCGCAGGTGGTGCCGGGGCGCGCGTTGTCGTTTCCGGCCGATCACGGACCGCATCCGGCGTTTCGCATCGAATGGTGGTACCTGACCGCCAATCTCGCCGACGCTGCCGGCAATGCCTATGGCGCGCAATGGACGCTGTTCCGGCAGGCGATGGCACCGGGCACTCGGGACAACGGCTGGGCCACACCGCAGATTTGGATGGGGCATGCGGCCGTGACATCGGCAACGGCGCATCGCTCAGCGGAAACATTCGGTCGCGGCGGCATCGGACAGGCCGGCGTCACCCCGACGCCGTTCCATGCATGGATCGACGCGTGGGAGATGCGCGGCCTCGACGGCTTTTCCGACATGACCGTGGCGCCGCTTCATGTGACCGCATCAGCGGAGAATTTCAGTTATCGATTTCGCCTCGATGCGCAGCAGCCTTTGGTGCTGCAGGGCGATGCCGGTTACAGCCGCAAATCGGAGCGCGGGCAAGCGTCCTACTATTACAGCCAGCCTTACTTCACCGCGGCCGGCACGCTTGCGATCGACGGCAACGACATCGCCGTCACCGGCCGCGCCTGGATGGACCGTGAGTATTCCAGCCAGCCGCTGGCATCGGATCAGACCGGCTGGGACTGGTTCTCGCTGCATCTGCCTGAGAACGAGAAGCTGATGCTGTTCCGGCTGCGGCAGAAGGATGGCAGCCACTATTTTGCGGGCAACTGGATCACCGCGGATGGCAGATCCGAACAACTGGCCGCGAACGCCATCGCGATGACGCCGACGGCGACGACAGACATTGCCGACCGCAGGATTCCGACCGCATGGCGCATCGCCATTGCCGCGCGCGGACTACACATCGAGACGGTGCCGCTCAACGCACGCAGCTGGATGGCGACGAGCTTCGCCTATTGGGAAGGCCCGGTGCGATTTAGCGGCAGCCACAGCGGCGTCGGTTATCTGGAAATGACGGGGTATTAGCCCCGTCATTGCGAGAAGCGTAGCGACGAAGCAAGCCAGTTCATGGCTTTCTGGATTGCTTCGCTCCGCTCGCAATGACGAAGAGCTTTACTTCGTCAGCGGGCAGCCGCTGTCCTTGGCGGCCGGATAGGCCTTGTCGCCGGGCACCACGGCGAGTTGCTTGTAGTAGTCCCACGGCTTCTTGGATTCGGCGGGCTTCTTGACCTCGAACAGATAGAGGTCCTTCACCATGCGGCCATTGGCCTGCACCTTGCCGCCCTGGGCAAATGCGTCGTCGACCGGCAATTCCTTCAGCTTCTTGGCGACGGCGTCGGCGTCCTTGGTGCCGGCGGCCTTGACGGCTTTGAGATAGGACAGCGTCGAGGAATAGGTGCCGGCCTGGATCATGTTCGGCATCCGCTGGGTGCGCTTGAAGAAACGGTTCGCGAATTCGCGCGATTTGTCGTCGCGATCCCAATAGAAGGATTCGGTCAGCACCAGTCCTTGCGCCGCATTCAGCCCGAGGCCGTTGACTTCCGACAGGGTCATCAGCAGGCCCGCCAGCTTCTGGCCGCCGGCGACGATGCCGAATTCCGCTGCCTGCTTCACCGCATTGGTGGTGTCGAGGCCGGCATTGGCGAGACCGATGACCTTGGCCTTCGAGGCTTGCGCCTGCAGCAGGAACGACGAGAAATCTGACGAGTTGAGCGGATGCCGGACGGCGCCGAGCACTTTGCCGCCCTTGGCCTTGACGATGTCGCCGGTGTCTTTCTCCAGCGAATAGCCGAAGGCATAATCGGCGGTGAGGAAGAACCACGTATCGCCGCCGGTTTCGGTCAGCGCGCCGCCGGTGCCCACGCCGAGCGCGCGGGTGTCGAACGACCAGTGGAATCCATACGGCGTGCAGGCATCGCCGGTGATGCGCGACGACGCGGCACCGACCACGATGTCGATCTTCTTGGCCTGGGCGGACAATTCCTGAACCGCCAGCGCCACCGAGGAGGTGGTGAGTTCAGTGATCATGTCCACGTTTTCGACGTCGTACCAGCGACGCGCGATGGCGACGGCCAGATCAGGCTTGTTCTGATGATCGGCGGTGACGATTTCGACCTTGCCGCCCAGCACTTCGCCGCCGAAGTCCTCGATCGCCATCTTCGCGGCTTCGATCGACCACTTGCCGCCGTAATCGGCATAGACGCCGGACTGGTCGTTGAGAATGCCGATCTTGACGCCTTGCGCCGATACCGGTGTGGCGAGCAGCAGACCGCACAAAGCAGCCGACGACAACAGTCCGAATTTCATCCATGCCTCCCAGGCTTTAATTTGGGCGCACGCTATGTGAGATGGACAGGACGGACCAGTTAATCTTTCGGCTTAGACGCAACCGGCCAACGTGATACTGCGACGCACCAGCCGACACGGCGATCGTTCAATGCTGCTTCTTCAGCGCCGCTTCGATGCAAGCGAGCTCACGCTCGATCTCGGACACCAGCGGAACCGGGTCGTCATCGGTGACCAGATGCATCTTCTCATAGGTGCCATTGCGGATGCTCTCCAGCCAGGCGATGCGCTCCGCCTGATAGCGCCTGAGGCGCTCGAAGTCCCCACGCTCGGCATATTTGCCGATCAATTTTTCGAACACGGCGCTCATGACATGATTCCTGGTGGGTGGGTAAAGCATCGCGTGCCCACCATCCGATTTTGCGCTTGGATGGTGGGCATGGCGCTGCGCGTCTTTGCCCACACACCAGACTACAGACGCGTTACAGACCGCGCAGTACCAGCCGGTTGAGGCGGGTGGCAAACGCCGCCGGATCTTCCGGTAGTTCGCCGTCGAGAATCTGCGCCTGCTCCAGCAGCAGGAACGCGATATCCGCAGCCTCGCCACCCTCGGCTTTGTCGGCGCTAGCGATCTTCGCCACCAGCGGATGGCGCAGGTTGATTTCGAGAATCGGCTTGGTGACGGTGCCGCGATTCTGCATCGCCAGCATCTTTTCGAGTTCGCGATCCGGGCCGCGACCGCCGGCAACGAGACACGAAGCGGAGGTGGTCAGGCGCGTCGAGGCCTTCACGTCAGAGACCCGCTCGCCGAGCGCATCCTTGATCACCGCGATGGTCGAGGCTTCGTCGGCCGCGTCCGGCTTTGGTTCGTCCTTGTTGTCGTCCTCGACGAGCGGAACCAGCTCGAGATTGACCTCACCCTGGCTCAGCGACTTCAGCGGCTTGCCTTCGAATTCCAGCGGCGCCGAGGTCCAGAAGGCATCCACGGCATCGGACAGCAGCAGCACCTCGATGCCACGCGACTTCGCCGCTTCCAGCTTCGGATTCGATTTCAGGCGCTCGAGGCTGTCACCGGCGAGATAGTAGATCTCGGTCTGGTTCGGCTTAAGGTCGGCGACATACTGCTTCAGCGTCCGCTTGTCGCCCGACGTCGTGGTGAAGCGCGACAGCGCCAGCAGCTTTTCGCGGCGCTCGAAATCCTCATAGATGCCTTCCTTCAGCACCGGGCCGAAGGCGTCCCAGATCTTGGTAAAGGTCTCGGCATCCTTCTCGGCCAGGGTCTCGAACTCGCCGACCACGCGTGTGGCGACGGCCTTCTTGATGTGGGCGAGCTGCGGATTGTTCTGCAGCATCTCGCGCGACAGGTTGAGCGGCAGATCCTCGGCATCGATGACGCCGCGGATAAACCGCAGATAGGACGGCAGGAGATCCGCTTCATCGGTGATGAAGACCCGGCGCACATACAGTTTCACGCGGCCCTTGCGCTCGGGTTCGAACAGATCGAACGGCTTGCTCGCCGGTGCGAACAGCAGCACCGCGTAGGAGTAACGGCCTTCGGCGCGGTAATGCAGCGTCATCGCCGGCTCGTCATATGCATTGGCGATCGACTTATAGGCCTTGCTGTAATCTTCCGGCGTAAGCTCGGACTTCGAGCGCTGCCACAGTGCGCTGGCCGAATTGATCTGCTTCGGTTCGCCGTCGCCGGCCTTGAGCATGATCGGGAACTGGATGTTGTCCGAATAGGACGTGACGATCCGCTCGATTTCCCAGCTCTCGAGATACTTCTTGGCGTCGTCCTTGAGATGCAGCGCGATCGAGGTGCCCGCAGGCACGCTCATGCCGTCATTGAGTTGCGCGATCTCGAAGCCGGCGCCGCCCGTCGAGGTCCAGGTGAAGGCATCATGGGTCCCGGCGCGGCGCGAGGTGACCACGATCTTGTCGGCCACCATGAACGCGGCATAGAAGCCGACGCCGAACTGGCCGATCAGCCCCGCGCCATCCTTGGCTTCGGTGAGGCGCGACAGAAACGACTTGGTGCCCGACTTGGCGATGGTGCCGAGATTGTCGATCAGCTCCTGCCGGTCCATGCCGATGCCGGTATCGACGATGGTGAGCGTATTGGCTTCCTTGTCTGGAATGATGGTGATGTTCGGCGACTGGCCCTCGGGGGCCAGTTGCGGATTGGCGATGGCCTCGTAGCGGAGCTTGTCGCAAGCGTCCGACGCATTCGAAACCAGTTCGCGCAAGAAGATGTCGGTTTCCGAATAGGAGTGAACCATCAGGTTCAGCAATTCGGCGACTTCGGCCTGGAACGGCTGGGAGACGGGTGCTGCGGTGTCGGTGGTCATCATGAACGAACCTGATACGCGATAAGGGGAATGACACGCATATAGGCGCACGCATTTTGCGAGTCCATGGTGATGGACCACACATCTCGCTTCAATCGCGTCGATCTGGAATTATGTCGCGGTTGCAGCGACTTGCGACGCAAGGAGCGCGGCCGTCGCGTTGATATCCACGAGCGGGTAGATGTCGAACTGGGCCGGAATCATATCGGCCCATTCGTTGAGGATACGATGCAGCTGTTCGTTGGTCTCGACGCTGAACACCACGACGACACCGCGACCGACGCGCGGATAGATGTGCAGGCAGACGCCGGAGGCTTGATATCCCGCCATCCAAGGCCAGAAGCCCTGCCGCGCTTTCGCCATATCAGACGGCCGGTCGGCGCGGGGCTCGGAGATCACGAGAAACAGCATGGCGATCTCCGTGGCGCTCAGGCTTCCAGAGCGACCGCATAGGCATTTTCCAGCATCGCCAGGCATTCGCGCGCACGGGCCCGGCCGACCTCGTTGGCAATCTCTGAAATCTCGCGGAGATCGCGGATCGCCAGATCGACGGCAGTGAAGATGTCAATCTCACAATCATCGGCCAACATTTCGACGGGGGCCGCACGCTTCGGAAAAGGAATAACTACGCTCACTGGACGACCGATCTGCACCAAGGGACACACGAATCACAGAGGCACATTTGGCCAGCGAATAGTTAAGCTAATGGATAACGACGGCGATCATGGCGGCGCCGCGCCGTCAGCGCAGCCAGTCGATCTGCGGAATCAGACCATCGCGCGCCTCGTCGGACGTCTGGTCGTCCGGCTGGATCGCCGGCGCTTCGAGCATGAGCGGCACGGCCGATGGTGGTAACCGGCGGACCGCGACGCTATCCTGGCCGCGCCGGAAAGCTTCCTCGTCGAGCCGGCGGCTGAGATAGCGAAACAGTTCGGTGGCCCGCTTGCGCTGGTCATCGGTTGCTGCCGAGGCGATCAGGAAGATCAGCTCTTCCGATAGTTCGGCCGTCGTGGCGCCCAGGGGATCGCCGGCGTGGTCGTCGATATGGTCATCGAGCGCGGACATAGGGAGCTATCCTGTCACGGTATCTGTCACGGTGGACAGAGCTCACGGTAACTACATCTGGTTGATATCCCGTTGCACTACGGTCACGCGTTTGCGGCGAATTTCGTAGTTAACGCAACCAAAATCTGTATGATGCCGCGGTGACGCGGTCATAGCTCCAGCGAATCGATACTCCTGGCCCGCGTCACTGTCGGTGACGCCGCGGACATCAGCCGCGCCCTGCCGACCATGCCCGGGGGGCCTCGCTATGTCGCGCATTTTGATGGTCGACGACGACGTGCTCATCTCGCGTGCGGTCCAGTTTTGGCTTGCAGCACGCGGGCATGTAGTGATTACCGCTGCCGGGGCGGCCGACGCCATCGAGAAGCTGCGGCGTGGCAGTTTCGACCTGATGCTGGTGGATATCTTCATGCCGCATATGGATGGCTTCGAATCGGTGCGGCAGCTTCACGACGTCGCTCCCGACGTTCCCCTGATCGCGCTGTCCGGCTATGCTTTTGCTGAAAGCGTAAAACCGGCACCGGATTTCTTGCGCATGGCGCTCGCGCTCGGCGCCGCGCAATGTATCCGCAAACCATTCAAGCCGCGCGATCTGCTGACGTTGATCGAAGCCTGCCTTGGCCCGGAGTTTGCGATCGCGGGCGGCATCAAGGCTGGCCAGCATCTGCAATATCCAACCAAAGCTGCACGACTGTAGTCCACAGCGTGGAAAATTAAGCTGCTGTTAAGCAAACATCGGCGACAACTGGAGGTATCCTGCTGACGTCTATGAGGACGCGAGATGGTCTTGGCGATGAACCGCGCGACGAATACCAAACAACTCGCGCCGGACGACGCAGAGAACGCCGTCGACATCACGGCCCTGATCGCCCGCCTGACCGGAGAGGTCAACGAGATCGCCTGTCAGAAGACCGCGGCGATCCAGCACATCACCAACCAGATGAAGATGCTGGCGCTGAATGCCCTAATCGAGAGTTCGCGCGCCGGCGCCCAGGGCGCCGGTTTCGCTGTGGTAGCACAAGAGGTGCGCAATGTCGGCCAGCAGGTCGAGACCATCGCACGCGATCTGGAATCGCAGCTCACCGCGCGCACCGGCAGCCTGATGGCCTCGATCGAGAAGATGACCGACCGCGCCCGCGGCGAGCGGATGGTCGATCTGGCCCTGAATGCCGTCGAACTGATCGATCGCAATCTCTATGAGCGGACCTGCGACGTGCGCTGGTGGGCGACCGATTCCGCCGTGGTCGATGCCGCGACCCAGTCGGACGATACCGCGATCGCTCATGTCTCGGACCGGCTGGCAGTGATCCTCGGCGCCTACACCGTTTATCTCGACCTCTGGCTCTGCGACATGCAAGGCAATGTCATCGCCAACGGCCGTGGTGATCGCTACGCCGTGCGCGGCCACAACATCGCGGGCGCCGGCTGGTTTCGTGATGCAAAAGGCTTGCGCTCGGGCGACGACTACGTTGCCGGCGACGTCGAACGGCAACCGCTGCTCGACAATGCCCAGGTCGCGACGTACTGCGCCAGCGTCCGCGAAGGCGGCAAGGCCAATGGCCGCGCGATCGGCATCCTTGCCATTCATTTCGACTGGGAAGCGCAGGCGCGGGCCATCGTCGAGGGCGTGCGGGTCGATGACGACAAGACGCGCGTGATGCTAGTGGACTCCAACATGCGCGTGATCGCTTCGTCGGACGGGCAGGGTCTGTTGAGCGAACGCATCACGCTCGCAATGAATGGCCGCAAACACGGCTTCTATGTGGACCGCTCAGGCAGCCTGATCGCCTTCCATGCCACGCCCGGCTACGAGACCTATCGGGGCCTCGGCTGGTATGGCGTGATCATTCGCGGGAATTGATCGCGGCTCCGCCATCCAGCCAGCGCCGCAGCCTGGCAAACCAGCCTTTCGGCACTTCTCGCGTCGTGATCACTGGCGTCGTGATCGCTGGCGCCTTCGCCGGTTCCGCGAGTTGCGGCGGCGTGGCCGTGAAGGCCGCAACCTCCCGGGTCGCCGCCAGCGCCATTGGCCCGACCTGGGCCAAGAATGCGTATTCGTGATGCCTGGTCAGTTTCTTCAGCGCCTGATCGAGCGGTAGCCAGGCGACCTCGGCGATGTCCTTCATCAGCCGGCGCGACGGGCCGTCATCGGCTTCCATGTGCCAGAAATGCACGACCTTGGTGCGCTCGCCGAGCGGATAAGCGAGCGTGCCTAGATATTGCTGCACCGACGCCGATTGGCCGGTCTCTTCCAGCACCTCGCGCTGGGCGGCATCGAGCGGACTTTCACCGTCGTCGAGCTTGCCCTTCGGCAGCACCCAGTCGCCACGCTTGCGCATGCAGACGACAGCGATTAGCGGCGTGGCCTCACGCCGCACGACGATGCCTCCCGCAGCCATCACGATATCGCGTGCCATGATGCTGACATAGCTGGATTGGCGGCGAATACAACCGATCTGTGACACTCGGTCCGTGCAGCCCCCAATGCGCGCCCGGTCTACAGAAGCGTCACACCGCGGTCATGATCGCGCGTCCGCAGTCGCGGCGCGCAGATCTTCGGCCGTGGCCACCTTCAGCCCGACCGCCGCAATGGCATGCCGTGCGGCCGCGACCAGGGCCTGATTGCTGTCGGCTCGGGTGCCGTTTGGCAGCAGTTCATTGTTCTCGAAGCCGACGCGGATATGGCCACCCAGCAGTGCTGCAGTAGTGACACAGGCCATCTCCTGCGCGCCGAACGCGCAGACACTCCAATGGGTGAATGCCGGCGCATCGGGCGCCAGGAAAGGCAGCAGGTCCGACGGGCGCGAGGTCTGCCCCGCGGTATAGCGGCCGAGCACATAGAGCACCGGCGGATTTTCGAAAGGGATCAGGCCGCGCTTCTGCAGTTCGGCGAGCCGGACGGCGTCGTTCACGTCGTAGAGAATGATCTGCGGCGTCACGCGTTCGCGCTTCATCCAGCCGAGCAGATCGGCGAATGCCGCCTCCTCGCTCGCATCCGGCACCAGTTCGCGCAGCGCCAGCGACGCAGCCTCCGGCTTCACCGCCTGAACCACCGCGCGCTGCTGCGCCGGGGTGTATTTGCCGAGCGCTTCGGAGGTGATCTGGATCACGAGTCGATCGCCGACCGCCTGGCTTATCGCGGCGATCGTATCGCGATAGGCCTGCGCATCCAGCAGATGGCTGCCATCGGCATTGCGGACATGGGCGTGGATCATCGCCGCGCCGGCATCCAGACACTGCGCAGCAGTCACCGCCAGTTCCGCCGGCGTCAGCGGAACTGCGGGATGATCGGCCTTGACCTTGCGGCCGCCATTGGGGGCGACTGCGATCGCGACCGGGCGCATGACTTACGGAATCGCTGCGATGACGGCGATCTCGACCTTGATGGCCGGATCGGCCAGCTTGGATTCGACGCAGGCGCGGGCCGGGCCGACCTCGGGCACCCAGGCGTCCCAGACCGTGTTCATGGCGTCGCGGTCATTGATGTTCGGCAGCCACACTGTGGCGCTGAGAATGTTGGTCTTGTCGGTGCCGGCTTCCTTCAGCAGCGCGTCGATCTTGTCGAGCACCGCTTTCGTCTGCACCTTGACGTCGCCGCTATAGTCATCCGGCACCTGGCCGGCGAGATAGACGGTGTTGCCGTGGATGGATGCCTGGCTGAGACGCTTGCCGGGGCCGAGACGCTTGATCATGCGGAGCACTTTCATTGGAGCCAAAAAACCGCGCGACAATTCCCGCTCAGGCAAGCCGCGTCAAGAGCGCCGATCTCCCTGCGAAGGACGGTTGTTTGAACCGTAGGGTGGGCAAAGCGCAGTGTGCCCACCGGTCTTTTCGAGCTGGTTCTGAGGGGTGGTGGGCACGCTGCGCTTTGCCCACCCTACAG
>JAPLPC010000270.1 GCA_026400425.1 Hyphomicrobiales bacterium
CTTCTCCCTCTCCCGCTTGCGGGGGAGGGCCGGGGTGGGGGCCGCCACAAGCGCCGTCATCCTGGGCTACCCCCACCCCGACCCTCCCCCGCAAGTGCGGAAGAGGGGGCAGTAAGCGGATCACACCATGGCCACCTTTCAGTTCGATCTCGTCTCGCCGGAAAAGCTCGCTTTCTCGGGTGAAGTGGAGCAGGTCGATATTCCCGGGATCGAAGGCGATGTCGGCGTGATGGCCGGCCACGCGCCTGCCGTGATCGCGCTGCGTCCGGGCATCATGAGCGTCACCACGGCCGGCAAGACCGAGAAGATCATCGTGCTCGGCGGCCTCGCGGAAGTGTCTGACAAGGGCCTGACGGTTCTCGCCGACGTTGCGACCTCGTTGTCGGATCTCGATCGTGAAGCCTTCGCGAAGAACATCGTCGAGATGGAAGAGCAATTGTCCGACCACGAGGGCAACGCCCTCGACCGCGCCATCGAGCGCCTCGATCATTTCAAGGTGATCCAGCAGAACGTCACGTCGACGGCGATGCATTAAGCGCTGGACGCATCAATTTGCGAAGAAGCCCCGGGAGCGATCCCGGGGCTTCTTTTCATATGACCTCCGACGGCAATGGCCTATGCGCTCTGCGGCACCGGCACGGTCGCGCCTTCCACCGTGGCGTGGAGATGCGCCACGAGCCCGTCCTCGAGCTTCAGCTTGGTCGCCAGTTGCGCCAGATAGGCCCGCTCTTGCGGATGATCGAGGTCGATAGCGAGCAGCGACACCGTATAGATCTCCGCGGCCTCTTCCGGCGTTCGGGCCGCGCTGGCGACCGCATCCGCGTTCAGCGGCGTGCGCAGTTCGTCCATCACGAAAGCCTTGTCCTCGGCGGTCAGCGGCATCCTGTCCATCTGCGCGAAAATGTTGGTTTGCTCGGTACCGTCGATATGGCCGTCGGCCTTGGCTGCCGCGATCATGGCACGGAGCAGATTGCGACCGAGCGCTTGCTGATCGGCGGGTTGGGCGGGATTGAACGGGGTGTCGCTCGGCGGCGGCAATAGCGGCGTCTCGGTCGCGACCGTCGGCGTGGCCTGCTTGCCGGCCTGATAGTTCTGATAGGCGCGGTAGGCCAGCGCACCCGCGACCGCCATGCCGCCATAGGTCAGCGCACTGCCGGCGAGTTTACGGCCTTTCTTGGAGCCGAGCAGCAGGCCGGCAATGCCGCCGGTCATCGCGCCGCCGCCGAAGCCGCCAAGCAGGTTGCCGGCCTGTTGAAGCAGATCACCGCCACCGGCCTGGCCGAACGGCCGGCCGTTCGGCTGGGCCTGCTGGCGCGGATCGGGATTGCCTTGCTGCAGCCCGCCGATGAACTGGTCCAGCAGGCTCTTGGGGTCAAACATCGTCAGTTTCCNNNGTTTCCTTGTGTGAACGAATCCACGACGTAGGAGCCGAACACGACGATGGAAGGACAGAATGCTGCGGCGAGATGTCCCGCGACGGGATGGAACAGCGTGATAGTCACCGGATCCCAGCACCACCCGGTTGCACCACTTATCAGCTTATTCAACGGCTTGCCGCAGTCATGCTGCAGTCTATCCTGCAGCAAATCCTGCGAAAGCCGTCGCCACGGCGCGGTAGACGTCGCGCCGGAACGGCACCACGAGGTCGGCGACGCGGTCGAGGCGCTCCCAGCGCCAGGCGTTGAACTCCGCGGGTTGGCCGTTGCGCGGCGTCAGGGGGTCCACTTCGGTATCGTCGCCGGTGAACCTCACCGCGAACCATTTCTGCCGCTGGCCCCGAAACGCTGCAAACCGATGGCTGGGGTCGTCATGCGGGATGAACTCGTAGGTCATCCAGCCGGTCTCGCCGAGATAGTCGGCGTGGGTCACCCCGGTTTCTTCCCACAGCTCGCGCATCATGGCGACCCGGGGATCTTCCTCGGGATCGATGCCGCCCTGCGGCATCTGCCATTCCAGGCCCGGCAGCACGATCTCCGGCCCGTCATCCTTGAAACGGCGGCCGATCAGCACGCGGCCTTCACGATTGAACAGCGCGATCCCCACATTGGGTCGATAGGGGCGAAGGTCGTCAGCCACGGAGCTAGGCGCCTGCGAGATTGGCGAATTCCTTCACCACGCGCTCATAGACCGGCCGCTTGAACGGCACGATCAGATCCGGAAGATTCTTCATCGGCTCCCAGCGCCAGTTGATGAACTCGGCCTTGTTGCCCTGCGGCGGCTGCACGACGTTGATCTCGGTATCATGCCCGGTAAAGCGCAGCGCGAACCAGCGCTGCCGCTGGCCGCGATAACGGCCCTTCCAGGCGCGGCCGGCGACCGTGCGCGGAATGTCGTAGATCAGCCATTCCGGGACTTCGCCGAGTTTCTCGACGGATTGAACGCTGGTTTCTTCGTAGAGTTCGCGCTTGGCGGCTTCCCAGGTGTCTTCGCCGGGATCGACGCCGCCCTGTGGCATCTGCCAGACATGGGTTTCGTCCACGTGCTCGATGCCGCCGGCCCTCCGGCCGATGAAGACATGGCCCTGCGGGTTGAGCAGCATGATGCCGACGCAGGTTCGATAGGGCAGGTCTTCGTAACGCGTCATTCCAAACTTTCTCGACCTGGTTGGCCTGTTTTTTTCCTCAAGGCTTCGTATTGCGTTCCGACGATTGCGAACCGCGAGCCTTTCGATGCTAGCTCGATTTTGATTTCAGGATCGCGGTTGTCAATGGCACCAGCATGATCCCGCGCGATTCCAGCGATTTCGCCCAAGTGCTTATCCGCTCGATGGAAATTGGCAGCGAGGAGGCCGTGCCGACGGCAAAGCCGCGCTCCTTGGCAAGGCTTTCCAGCCTCGCCAGCGCCCTGTCGATTTCGGCAGAGTTCGGCGCTGCATCAATGGTGAGGTCGGCGCGCGCGAACGGCATGCCCAGCGCTTCTGCCGCGGCAGGCGCCGCGCTCCGCGATGAGGATCCGTCGTCGAACAGCGCCAGCCCGCGCTTGTTGGCCTCCTTGGCCACCGCCTGCATGGCCGGATCGGTGGCGATGAAGCGCGCGCCCATGTAGTTGCCGACGCCGACATAGCCCTGGAAGCGGCTCATATGCCACATCATGCGGTCGATATTCTGCTCCGGCGTGGCTGACGCCAGCAGCGTCTGCGGGCCGGGATCGTTGTCGGGATAATCGAACGGTTCCAGCGGCAGCTGCAGCAACACCTCGTGGCGCTGAGCGCGCGCACGCTCCACCAGTTTGCCGGGGTCGGAACCGTAGGGCGTGAAAGCGAGCGTGACGGCCGCAGGCAGTTTCACGATGGCATCATTGGTTTTGGCGGCGCCGACACCGAGACCGCCGATGACGATGGCGATGCTCGGCGTCTTCATGGCCTTGGCGCGCTGCGCATCCGAACCCGCGGCATAGGCGCTGACCGGCTTGAGACCGCCGGCGGCGATCGGCACCATGCCGTAGCGCGACTGTTCGAGCAGCTTCTGGTCGATGCCGGCCATCATGGCGGGCGCATCGGGCGACGTGCTGTCCGAACCGTCGGTGCCGACGACGACGTTCTGCCGCGCGCCGCTGGAGCCATCGATGATGGTGATGGTCTTCTGGCCGGGCGCGTCGGCGGTCTTTGCGGCGTCCGGCGTGCCGTGCTTGATTTCGACGGGGGGTGTCGTGGACGGCTTGCTGGCGGCCACTTCGGGGGGCTTGATGGCGATGCGGCTGACCGGCTCGCCGCCCAACGGATCTTTATGGAAGATGGCAATGCCGGCGAAGCCGAGCAGCACCGAGCCCAGCGCCGTGGCCGCGGCCTGGGTCGCCGTAAAAGGCAGCCGGAATCGACGCCGCTTGCGCGCGGCTTGTTGTCCCAGCGGGGCGCTCAGATCGTCCGCCGACACGGCCATAGATCTCCCGAATCAATCCGCGGACCATAGCATGGTGTCCTCTGGTGGGTGGGCAAAGCGTAGCGTGCCCACCATCCATGTGCGGCAACGCATGGTGGGCACGTCGCAACGGCGCCTTTGCCCAGCCTACAGAAAGCTCTGCGGATCGACGTCCACTTCGAGCTTCAGATTTCCCGTCGCCTTCGGCGCGTGCGCCAGCCAGTCACGTAAATAGGCGGACATATCGACATTGCGCGCCGATTTGACCAGCAGCCGGAATCGATAGCGTCCCTTGATGACCGCCAGCGGCGCCTCGGCAGGGCCGAGCACCAGAATGCGCTCGTCGATCGGCGCGCTGGCCGCCAGCTTGCGGGCGAAGCCTTCGGTCACCGGCCGATCGCCGCCTGACACGATCATGGCTGCCAACCTCCCGAACGGCGGGTAGCCGGCGCGCTCGCGCGATTCGATCTCGTTGTCGTAGAAGGCTTCGCGATCATTGGCGATCAACGCCTTCATCACCGGATGCTCGGGTTGATGAGTCTGCAGATAGCCGACGCCCCGGCCCTGCTCGCGGCCGGCGCGACCGATCACCTGGTTGAGCATCTGGAACGTGCGCTCCGCCGCACGCGGATCGCCATTGCCGAGGCCCAGATCCGCATCGATGACGCCGACGAGATTGAGGCGCGGGAAATTGTGGCCCTTGGCGACCAACTGCGTGCCGATGATGACATCGACTCTGCCCTCGGCGATCTCGTTGAGTTCGGCGCGCATCGATTCGACCGAGGTGATGAGATCGCTCGACAGCACCATGGTGCGCGCTTGCGGAAACAGGTCGGCGGCTTCTTCCTGCAGGCGCTCGACGCCGGGGCCGATAGCGGCCAGGGATTCCTCGGCGCCGCAATGCGGGCATTTGTGCGGGCGCGGCTCCGAGAAGCCGCAATGATGGCAGACCAGCCGCTGGCGGAAGCGATGATCGACCAGTAGCCGCGGCGATTGAGAAACAGCAACGCTTGTTCGTTGCGATCGATCGCCTGCGCGATCTTCTCGGCGAGCCGCGGCGCGATGAAGCGCCCGCGCGATGGCCCCTCGCGGCGAAGGTCGATGGCTTCAATACGCGGCATATGTTGCCCGCCGAACCGCGACGGCAGTGCGATGCGCTGATAGCGGCCCTTGCGCGCATTGACTTCCGATTCGACGGACGGCGTGCCCGACGCCAGCACGACGGGAATCTTCGCGATGGAGGCGCGCACCACGGCCATGTCGCGGGCATGATAATGCGCGCCTTCGTCCTGCTTGTAGGCCTGGTCGTGCTCTTCATCGACGATGATGAGTCCGAGTTTTGCATAGGGCAGGAACAGCGCCGAGCGGGCGCCGACCACCACATGTGCGGTGCCATTGGCGATCGCCGCCCAGTTGCGGGCGCGGGTACGGGGCGTCAGTTCGGAATGCCATTCCATCGGCCGCACGCCGAATCGCCGCGCGAAGCGTTCCAGGAATTGCCCGGTGAGAGCGATTTCGGGCATCAGGATCAACACCTGCTCGCCGCGTTTGATGATCTCGGCCACCGCCTCGAAATACACCTCCGTCTTGCCGGAGCCGGTGACGCCGTCGAGCAGCGCGGCCTGGAAGGTGCCGCCGGAAGCCAGCTTGCGCATCGCTTCGCCGGCAACGGCTTGCTCCGGCGAAAAGTCCGGTGCCAGGAAATCGGGGTCCGGCGGCGGGGGAGGCGGCGCCGGCGGCATCGCCTCGACCGTCAACGTGCCTTCGTCGATCAACCCATCGATGACCCCGGCGCTGACACCGGCTTCCTTCGCGGCATCGGACTTGCCGCGCAGCAATCCATCCGACAGCAGTTCGACCAACCGCGCCCGCGCCGGTGTCATCCGCTTCGGCACCTCGCCGATCAGGCGGACGCCCAATCTGACGCGCTCCGGGCCGAGATGCTCGCCCATGCGCAACGTCATGCGCATCACCATGCCGCGCGCCGACAGCGTGTAATTTGCGACCCAGTCGACGAGCTGGCGCAGCTCCTGGCGCAGCGGTGGCACATCGAGCTTGTCGCTGACTTCCTTGAGCCGGTTATGCAGGCGTGGGTCGGGATTGGCGTTGTCGCCCCACACCACGCCGATCACCTCGCGGGGGCCGAGCGGCACGGTAACGACGTCGCCGGGCTTCAGCTCCACGCCGCGCGGCACCTTGTAGGAATAGGCGCGATCCAGCGCCACCGGCACCAGCACGTCGACGATCCCCGTAAGGGATGGGGTGCTGGCAGGTGAGGTCATGAAATCGGGACTCGCAAGGCATTGGATCGCCCAATTTAGGCGTCATGGAGCGTCGGGGCCAGCGGTTCACCAATGGGAAACCGGAGGAAGTGATAATCGCGGCCTCATTCCGCAGGATCTCCCGATGGCCAAGTCGAAACTCGCACCCGCCGAGACTAAACAGCCCGCCGTCGAACTGGTCTGTGCCGATGCGGCTATGACGCTGCAATTGACGCGCTGGCTGTCGCATCTGCGCGCCGAGCGCCGGCTGTCGCCGAAGACGCTGGAAGCCTATGCGCGCGA
>JAPLPC010000018.1:0-383 GCA_026400425.1 Hyphomicrobiales bacterium
TCGCAACGCCCGAGCCATCGCGCCCGGAACCGACGCCCGCGCCACTTCCGCCGCGCGAGCCGGCCTTGCTGCGCGCCTCCCGCAACGAGCCGCCACGTTCGGAGATGCCGCGCGCAGAACCACCGCGTCCGGAGATGCCGCGCAGCGAGCCGATGATGGCGCGTCCGATGCGCGCCGATCCGCCGATCCGCACCATGCCGCCGACCCGGCCGCTGGAACGCGCCAATCCGACCCCGGTCGCGGCGGTTGCGACCAAGACCGAAGCCGCTGCCGTGGTGGTGCCGCCGATCGCCGCGACCACGCCCTCGACCCCTGCCGCGATTTCCGCGGCCGACCAGAACCTGGCCGATATGGCCCAGCGCCTCGAAGCCGCGCTGCGCCGT
>JAPLPC010000018.1:430-10002 GCA_026400425.1 Hyphomicrobiales bacterium
CCATCCGGCGAGCCGGCCCGCGCGGAGGCACCCGAGCCCCGCATCGGCGCCCCGTCGGTCGCGCCCGATGCGCCGAGCGCGCCACGTGTTCGTGCGCCCGACGTCTCGATCGCCAGCACAGCCCGTGCAGAAGCGCCTCCGGTAGCTCCGCCGACAAAATCCGGTTTCGAGAATCTCGAAGATGAGATGGCGTCCCTGCTGGGACGTCCGAAGTCGTCTTCGTGAGCCCCGGCAGCATCCCGCGTAGAGTATTTTTCACCTCCGTTCTGATCGCCGCCGGGACCTTCGCAGGCCCGGCGATGGCGCAGGATATCAGCATCAATCTCGGCGGCGGCGGCGGTGGCGTCACCGAACGCGCCGTGCAGATGATTGCGCTGTTGACGGTGCTGTCGATTGCGCCGTCGATCCTGATCATGATGACGTCGTTCACGCGCATCGTCGTGGTGCTGTCGTTGCTGCGCACCGCGCTCGGCACCGCGACGGCACCGCCGAACACGGTGATCGTGGCGCTGGCGATGTTCCTCACCGCCTTCGTGATGGGACCGGTGCTGCAGAAATCCTATGACGACGGCATCAAGCCGCTGATGGCCAACGACATCACCGTCGAACAGGCGCTGGTGCGGGCGTCCGGTCCGCTGCGCACCTTCATGCAGAAGAATGTGCGCGAGAAGGACGTCAAGCTGTTCATGGACATGTCCGGCGAGCCGCCGCCGGCGACGCCCGACGAGATGTCGCTGCGCATTCTGGTGCCCGCCGTCATGATCTCGGAATTGAAGCGCGCCTTCGAGATCGGCTTCCTTCTGTTTCTGCCGTTCCTGATCATCGACCTCGTGGTCGCCTCGGTGCTGATGGCCATGGGCATGATGATGCTGCCGCCGGCGGTGGTGTCACTGCCGTTCAAGCTGATCTTCTTCGTGCTGGTCGATGGCTGGTCGCTGGTGGCGGGCAGTCTGGTGCAGAGTTACGGGCAGTAGCTGCTTCCTTCTACCCGCTTGCGGGGAGAAGGTGGCCGCGCGTAGCGCGGTCGGATGAGGGGGACCCTCCGCGAACGCGGAGCACATGGATAGTCCCCTCACCCGACGCCCACATGCTTCGCATGTGGCGCATGTGGCCATCGACCTCTCCCCGCAAGCGGGGCGAGGTTAGAAAAATCGCTACCGCATCTCGATCTTGCGCACCTTGACCGCCGGGCGTGTCGGCATCGATGGCAGCGAGCCGGTGGGTGACATGTCGGCGCCGGCGTTGGGCACGGTCGTCCTGGCGCTGGTTTCGGGGAAGCGCTGCTTCATCTCGCGCAGGAAGCCGTCCAGCGTATCGACGGACGCCGCCATCTTGGCGATCGCCGCGAATTCGGAACTGTTGCCGGTGCCAGGCTTGCTCGCCGTATCGAACGCGATCTTGTCGGCACCGGAATTCATCAACGGCGCAAATTTCTCGCGGAAGCGCGCGAGACCCAGCGCATCTTCCGCCAGTGCATAGCCCACCACGGCGCGGATAACGTCGCTCTTCTCGGCTGCCGTCAGCGGCGTGAAATCGCTCCAGCGATTGCCGTAATAGAGCTCGATCTGCTCGGCCGCCTCGCGCCAGCGCCGCGACGACCAGTAGATGTCCGACCGCAGCCGGATCGCCTCGCGACCGGGGACGTTGGTGATGATGTCGAGGGCGAGATCGCGGCGGCCGATGTCGCTCTGGGCGCGGGCCTCCAGCAACAGGCGTTGCTGACGCAGCTCACCGGAGAGATCGCTGATGCGGGTCGTGCGCATGGCGGCGATGGCGCGCTCGGGCTTGCGAGCCATCAGATAGATGGTCGCAAGGCGTGCCGCGACCTGCGAGCGCGCGGCGCCTTCGAGACGAAAGTCCACCTGATACTGCAGCAGCTCGGCCGCCTGATCGAGCAGATCCACCGCGACGAGACGATCGGCGAGCCGGCGAATCATCTCGTCGCCGCGACGCCCGATCGGCGTCAGCTCGCGAAAATCGTAGAACATCGCCAGCGCTTCCACCGGCGGCAGCTTGTCGCCTTTCGGCGAAAGATAGACGTCGGAGAACAGCGCCTGGGCGTCGTCCTGCACCTGCCGCGCAGCGTCGCTGTTGGCCTGGCGTTCAGTGGCAATGCGCGCCGCCGTCAGCGCATCCTTGTAGCGGCCGGCCTTCGCATACATCTGCGACAGCAGCTGCAACGCGCGCACCTCCACGCCGTCGCCGCGCCACGTCACTGCAAGCGTCTCGAGCTCCGTGAGCGCATCATCGTCGCTGATCTCGTTGCGCTTCTGGCGCAGCACGACTTCGCGCAACTTGGCTTCGGCCGCCGACGGGCGATCGACCGAACCGGTCACCTCGGCATATTTCGACAGCGCATCCTTCTCGCGACCGAGCGCTTCATCGAGCCATGCACTCAGCAGCGTTGCCGACGGCTTCATCTCGGCGGGAATGCCGACGACGTCCAATTCGCTGCCGCGCGACGATGCGCTGGCATAATCCTTCACTTCGAGCGACGCGCGCAGCGCCATCATCAGACCGACGCGCTGCAGGTCGGGCGGCAGCGCCGCGAGCGTGAATTCCGAATTCTTGAAGCGCTCGCGGGCCTCGACCCATTTGCCCTGTTTGGCGAAGGCGAACGCCTTCCACAATTCGGCGTCGTAGCCCGGGCCGAGCACCGGCTGGGCGACGTCCTTCAACGTCTGTTCGGGGCGGCCGATCAGCGCGCTCGCGACCGCATGCACCACCAATGCCGCAGCACTTTCCTCGCCGGGCTTCATGTCGGAGATCGCGAGATCCGCTACGCCCTTGGCCTCGTGATACATGCCGCGCGCCATGTAGAACTTGGCAAGGTCCATGCGCGCAGCGGTCACCGAACCGGTATCGGCGACGGCCGCCGCATCGATCAGTTTGTCGTATCGCTGATTGAACGGGCCTTCCTGATCGGTCCGCCACTGTCCGATATCAAAAATCGGGCGCGCCACCGTCGAGGCACGCTGCGGTGCTGCATCTGCGGGCGACAGCGTGAGGCCACCCGGGCGCGTCAGCGTCACCTTGTCGGTGGTGGCATCGACGGCGACCTCGTCGGAATTGGTCTGCACGACGACGCCGTGGATCGATTCCAGCAGCGAGAACTCGACGAAGTCCTGACGGCGCACAAAGCCGCGGGCCGGCGGCAGCGCCGTGATCACGTTAAGCACGTCGCCGGCATCGGGATCGGTGAGGCGATGCTTAAGGCCGGGTCTTGCAAGCGGCACCTGCACGCTGGCTTTCGAGGGATCGGCGATGTTGCGCACCGCCGACAAAGGCTGCGATTGCGTCAGCCGCGTATCGGCCAGCGTGAGCGTCCAGGCCTGTCCGCTGCCATCGGCCTCGTCGGCCGTCAGCGATGCTAGTTGCGGACGGTTGAGGCGGATCCGCACCGCCTGCCCCTTGTCGAGCTTGAACGTCTCGGCATCGGCGACCACCGGACCGCTGTCACGGCGGATCGCAGCGACGTCGAGCGGCTTCACCGAGTCCGTCACCAGCCACAGCATGTCGCCGCGGCGAAACAGCGCCACCGGCGTCGGCGCCGGAAACGCAAAATTCATGCGCACGCCTTCGCTGCTGCGCTTGATATCGATGGCGACGCCTGCCGCATCGACGGGGGCCGCGGCCGGCGCGGGTCGCGGGGCCGGAGGCGGAGCGGCGGTTTCCTTCACCGGCGCTGCCGCCATCGCAGGCGCTGGCGCTGCCGCAGGCGCCGCCTCAACCACTTTCACGGGCTCGGGCTTCGGGGCCTCGACCGTGGCGACGGGAGCGACAACCGGCGCGTCCTTCCTGGTGAGCTGCGCTGCCTCGCGCGCGATCGACTCCGAGGTCGGCTGCGCGATGTCGCTCACTTTCTGCGCCGGTGCCGTCTCCACGGGTTTGACGTCGACAGGCGCAGCTTCCACGGGCTTGGCCGCTGCCGGCTTCGCTTCAGCGGGCGGCGCAGGCGGAATCTGCGCGAGCGGCGATGGCTTGTCCTGTTGCTGGAAGCCGATATCGACGAAGTAGTTCTTGTCGTCACGAAACGACTTCACGTCCACGTCGCCGATCAATGCGATCTCGACGGCCGTGCGATTGCCGTCCATCGCCTGACCGATGGAGGCCACGTTGGCGGGCGCCGACAGTTTCGCATCGGCAAGATCGAACACCAGCCCCGCGTTGAAAGTCAGCGTCAGGCGCTTGTCGTCGAGCAGCGACGACACACCGACATTGGGCGGCGTCTCGAACGACAGGCGCACGAAGGTCGGCGCCACCGAAGCCCGCACGCGGATCGGCGGCTTCTTCTGGCCTTCCGATGCAGCGCGCTGCTGGCGCAGGGCGCGCTCGGCCGCGCGCGCACGATCAGACAATTCCTTGACGACATCCTGCGGCAATCCGGGCGGCGCGCCCTTCCAGCCGTCGGGCAACAAATCGATGAAGATGCGCTCGCCGGCCGTCATCGAATTGATGGTCACGCGGCGCGACAGCGCCAGACGAAGCGCGGTGCCATCGGGATCGCGACGCGCCGAACCGATATAGTCGGGAGCGGCATCGCCGAGCATTTCGACGGGGACGTCAACGGGGCGCTTAAAGCGGACGATGAGCACCGTGCCTGCCTGGCTGATCTCCGACTCGACGTCCTCGGCCAGCTTGAGCACGATACGTGCGTATCCGCCGGCGGTGGACAGTGCCGCCGTTCCCTTCACGCTCTGGGCAAAGGCGGAGAGCGAGAAGGTGGTGGACAGCGACAGCACGACGGCCAGGCCGGCACAACGCGAAGCCGCCCACGTCCATGCGCGGGGGCGCGTCAAACATGCTGCAGCTGGCTTGCGCGGCATTTTCGAGGTGTCTCTCAGCCCAGGCTACGGCGAACGATCATTCGTCCATCCCGCGCCAAATCTAGAAGCCGGCCTCTAAGGAGTTGTTAATGCTTTTCTTTAATTCCGCACCGGTTGCACCGGCCTGCCCTCGATCTTCGGCAGTTCCGCCGCTGCGGCCGCACGCTCGCCGCCTTGTGCCCGTCGCGCCAGTTCCACGGTGAGTCTTTCCGCGGCTTCCGGCAGCATCAGGCCGAGGATGTCCGACATTTTTCGTGGCGCGATCTGCGAGGCGATCTCGAACAGCACCGGCATTTCCAGCCGATCGAAAATCTTGGCGGCGTCTTTCGGCTTCATGCTTTCATACATGGTGACGATGCCCTTGAAGCGCGCGGCATCGGCCTCGCTCTTTTGCCCCGTCGCCGACTTGATGCCGGCCTCGACGCCCTTCATCTCATCGACTTTGCTCTCGATGCGCTTTTCAGCCGACTTCAGCAGGCTTTCACGAATTTCGAGTTCGCGCGCGCGGGCGTCCAGTTCCTGACGGCGCGACTGCAACCGCTCCAGGATCGCGCGCTCGGAGTCGGACATCTTCGGCGCCTGCTCCACCGGCGGCGTATTGGTGACGGTGATCGCGTCGGGAGCACCCACCGCAGGTTTTGCGGGCTCATCCTTTTTTGCGGAGACCGAACCGGTGATATCCGGATCGATCGGCTTGGGGCCGCCGGGGAAATTGAACATCTCCTGCGCCCAGGATTGTTGATCGGACTGTTTCGCAGGCTGCGGCTGATATTCGAACACGTAGCCGCCATCGATCACCAGCCCCGCGATCTTGAGGATCGCAAGGCCGAAGATCGCAACCAGGACGACTGGCAGGATACGAATATCGCGGAATGCCTTCATGCAGCGATGCCGTCAGGCCTCCGACGCTCAGCGAAAGCCTGCCGCTCGGCGAATGCCTGAGCCGCGGCCGCATTGGCGCGAGCGGCGGAGACACGACCGACGGCAGCAGGCGCCGGTGCCTCCACCGGGTCGGCGGATGCCGTGAGCGGGCGCGCTGCGATCGCGATCTTGGACAGCCGGCGGACCACGTCGTCGCCTTCGGCGAGCTGCGCCTTGAGCTGTTTGGCGAGCGCGGTCGCGGCATTGATCTGCGCGCCGAGATTTTCGTTGACGTCGCGCACCGTGTGCTTAAGCCCGCCGATCGCCCGCTCGGCGATCTCGGTGACGGTGATCAGTTCACCGATGGTCGCCTTCAACGACTGTTCGTCCGCCTTGAGCTTCTTCAGGCGCTTGTTGAGCAGCATGCAATAGCCAATGGTCAGAACCAGCAACACGGCGACCAGGCCTTCTATCACGATTCCCAGCGAATGGCTCATTGTGCCTCCATCATCTTGGTTTGCTCGTCTGCTTTCTCAAACATCGCGAGGGTGGTGTGTGGTTTACGCAGATTTTTCGTGACCCGGATCGCGACGCGGTCGCCGACCCGGCCCATGCGCCCCTCCGTCAGAGTGACGGCGCCGCAGCGCACGGCGACCAGCGCGTCGGCCTTCATTTCCAGCGGCAGCGTATCGCCCACCTTGAGGCTCATCAGCTGCTTCAGCGGGATGTTGGCCTCGTACAGCACGGCGTCGACGGCGATTTCGGCCTGCGCGAGTTCGGTCGCCAGATGGCTTTCCCAGACCGGATCACGGCCGAACTTTTCGCCCATGAACATCTGCATGAGCGTGCCGCGGATCGGCTCGATGGTCGCATAGGGCAACAGCAATTCGATATCGCCGCCGCGATCTTCCATATCCACATGCAGTCGCACCAGGATGGCCGCATTGGCGGGCCGCGAGATCGCCGCGAAACGCGGATTGGTCTCCAGCCGGTCGATACTGAACGACACCGGGGACAGCGGCCGGAACGCCTGTTCGGCGTCGGCCAGCACCACTTCTATCAGGCGCTTGACGAGATTGGTTTCGATGGTCGTATAGGGCCGGCCTTCGATCCGCAGCGAGGCCTGGCCGCGACGGCCGCCGAGCAGCACGTCGATCATCGAATAGATCAGGCTGGAATCGACGGTGGCGAGACCGAAGTTCTCCCACTCCTCCGCCTTGAACACGCACAGCACCGCCGGCAGCGGAATCGAATTCATGTAGTCGCCGAAGCGGACTGACGTGATCCGGTCCAGCGAGACTTCGACGTTGTCCGAGGTGAAATTGCGCAGGCTCGTGGTCATCAACCGCACAAGACGGTCGAAAACGATTTCGAGCATCGGCAGACGCTCGTAGGACACCATCGAGGAATCGATGATGGCGCGAATGCCGGAGTTTTCGTCGAGATTGATTTCGTTGACGCTGAAGCCGAGGAGATTGTCGATCTCCTCCTGCGACAGCACGCGTTCGCCGCCATTCTTGCCGCCGCCGAGATCGCGGCCGCCATCTTCCACCATGGCGGCCCATTGCTCGGCCATGGTCCCGGTGAGTTCGTTTTCGGCAGCAGCTTTCGCGGCCTCTTCGGGATCCTCTGAATCCAGAGATGCTTCCCATTCGGCGGCAATTGCGTCCTGATCGACCTGCTCGGTAGACATCGTTCTAGACCCACACCCTCATTGCAAAAATCTTCACGGCGAAGATCTTCACTGAATGAGGATTTCCTTGAAAAGCACTGCGTTGACATGGTTCGGCGCGATCGCCGCATTGACCCGGCGCGTCAGTTCTTCCTTCAACCGAAACATCCCGATCGATCCGTTCAGATCGGACGAACGCAATTCGCGCAGATAGACCTGGGCCATGTCGGTGATGCGCGGCATCGCCGGCGTGATCAGCGCCACCTGAGGCGCGTCCTTCACCTCAAGCACCAGCTTGGCCTTGAGATACTGCACCCGCTCGCCGGGCGCGCCGGCGAGGTTGACCATGATCTCGGGCACCTCGACGAAGGACAGCGGCTTGGCGACTGGGGGCGCCTCGGCGTGCTCGTCCTTCTTCTTGCCCTTGGCCAGGAAAAAGTAACCGCCGCCGCCGCCGACGAGCGCCAGCGCCACCACCGCGATGATGATCAGCTTGAGTTTGCTCTTCTTGGGAGCGCCGGCGTCGTCCCCACCGGGGGCGCCGTCTGAAGTGTCGGTATCCGCCATCGCCTCGCCCGGTTCGGGAATCTGGGATGGGCTCGATGCTGCCAAGCAGGCCCTGAAGACGCGATACAAACTGCCGCCAGCGCCCAAGGCCCTGTCTGATCAGGACGCTAGGTCGCAATGGTTAATGGAACCTTTATTTTCCGCGACCACTAGGAAAATTTTGCCGGCAAATATGGTCAACAAGACCTTTCTGCCGCCCTGGCCGCGGGTCAGATAATTACCAAGCCTCTGTAGTTAAACGGCTTTCAGAATTGGCACGGGTTTCGCTAACCCCTAGAGCGGACCACGGCTTGGGAGAGCTTGAGTGGTCCATGAGATCCACGAACCGGCTTGGGAGAGCCGCTCGTTGGAACAGGGGAGATCACCCGATGGAGAACATGCTTCTCGTCGGATTGTCGCGGCAGATGACGCTTCGTCGGCAGATGGACGTCGTCGCGAACAACATCGCGAATATCAATACCACCGGCTTCAAGGCCGAGCGGACGCTGTTCGAGGAATATCTGAGCCCGACCGCCCGCGAAGACAACTTCGTCGCCGGCCGTGATCGCCGGGTGTCCTTCGTGCAGGACCGCGCCACCATGCACGACTTCGCCGGCGGCCCGGTGGAGCAGACCAAGAACCCGCTCGACGTCGCCATCGACGGCAACGCCTTCCTCGTGGTGCAGACCCCGGCCGGCGAGCGCTACACCCGCGACGGCGGCCTGCAGATCAACAATCTGGGCCAGCTCGTCAATGCCAGCGGCCGCCCCGTGCTCGGCACCAACGGTCCGATCGTGTTTCAGCAGACCGATCACGACATCAACATCTCGCAGGATGGTACGGTCACGGTGCTCGAAGGCACCAACCGCATCGACAGCGTACGTGGCAAGATCCGCATGGTGCAGTTCGCGCAGCCGCAGCGGCTCGAAAAGGACGGCGCCAACCTGTACTCGGCCGGCCCCGGCGCCACCGCGCAGCCGTCGCTCACCGCCAAGCTCAACCAGGGCTTCATCGAACGCTCGAACGTGTCGTCGGTGACCGAAATGACCCGGATGATCGAAGTCACGCGTGCCTATACGGAGCTGTCGAACATGCTGCAGTCGCAGGGTGACTCGCGCCGCACCGCCATCGAAAAACTCGCCGACGTTCCGGCTTAAGGGAAACTGACCCATGCGCGCACTTTATACCGCAGCGACCGGGATGGCGGCCCAGGAACTCAACGTCCAGGTCATCTCGAACAACATCGCGAACATGCGCACGACCGGCTACAAGAAGCAGCGTGCCGCATTCCAGGACCTGATCTACGACCATGTGCGCCGCGTCGGCGCGCAGGCCTCGGATCAGGGCACCATGATCCCGGTCGGCGTCGATATCGGCGGCGGCGTCAAGACCGTCGGCACCCCGCGCATGATGGGCCAGGGCACGCTGTCCACCACCGGCAATGATCTCGACGTCGCGATCCGCGGCGAAGGCTTCTTCAAGATCCAGATGACCGACGGCACCTTCACCTATACGCGTGACGGTTCGTTCTCGACGGACTCCCAGGGCCGCATCGTCAACGCCCAGGGCAACCTGCTGCAGCCGACCATCACGGTGCCGACCGCAGCCTCGCAGCTCACCATCAATGCGGCCGGTCAGGTCTCGGTGATCGTGCCCGGCTCGACCAC
>JAPLPC010000442.1 GCA_026400425.1 Hyphomicrobiales bacterium
ACGCGCCGCATCGCTGCCCAGCAGGTCGTTAAACTGCCGGATTTTATCCCGGATGAACTCGCCGCTGCGATGATGCTCAAGGGCGTTACCGCCAATTACCTGCTGCGCGGCGCCTATGACGTGCGCGCCGGCGACACCATCCTGATGCATGCCGCGGCCGGCGGCGTCGGGCTCATTGCCTGCCAGTGGGCCCGGCGTCTCGGCGCCCGCGTCATCGGCATTGTCGGTAGCGAGGATAAAGCGGCGGCCGCGCGCGACAATGGCTGCGACCATGTCATCGTGCGAGGCAAAGAGGATATCATTGCGCGCGTGCGGGAGATCACCGGCGGCCTCGGCGTGCCGGTGGTCTATGACTCGGTTGGTGCGGCCACCTTCGACCAGTCGCTGGCCTGTCTCAAGATACGCGGCCTGCTCGTATCGTTCGGCGCGGCGTCCGGTCCGGTGCTGCCCTTCGACCTGTTCCGGCTCAACAATAACCACGAAATCGGCAATGGCGGCTCGTTCTATGTAACGAGCTCCAGCCTCGCCGATTACACGCGCGCGCGGTCAGAGTATCTGTCGCGCGTCGCGGATCTGTTCGACGCTGTGCGTGCCGGTTACTTAAAAATTCGTCCGCCGCGGTGCTATGCATTTGCCGATGCGGCAAGCGCGCATCGCGATCTGGAATCGGGTGCGACAGTTGGCGGCTCCGTCCTTATCCCCTAGGACATGGGCGAGACTTACCGTTAGGAGCAGAGTTTCCAGATGAGCCAGCCGACCCCGCGGTTCCTGCAACTGACAACCGCCCAGCTCACCGATGCGCAACGGCCTCTCGCCGAGCAGATCGAAAAGGTCTCAATCGTCGGGATCGGCGGGCCGTATAATTTATTGCTGCGCAGTCCGGTGTTCGGCCAGCGGATGTTCGATCTGCTGTATTACCTGCGCTGGCACACGTCGCTGCCGCTCAGCCTCAATGAGTTCGCCATCTTGATCGTTGGCCTGCACTGGCGATCGCAGGTGGAATGGCTGGCGCATGGGCCGATTGCGATCAAGGCCGGGCTGTCGCCGGATCTGGTCGCCGAACTGAAAGCCGGCAAGCGTCCGTCGACGATGTCGGCCGAGGAGGCGTCGGTCTATGATTTCTGCAGTGAGCTGACCGCCAACCGAAAGGTCAGCGATGCAACCTTCGCGCAGGCTCGCGCGGTTTTCAGCGAGCAGCAGCTCGGCGCCCTGACCGCAGTGACGGGGACATATGTCACCCTCGCAATGCTCCTTGAAATGGCCCACCAGCCCGTCCCGGAAGGGCGCGAACCGCCTTTTGCGGATTGAGAAGCGTCATGGCTCCGGCGTCATCGCTTTCCGTCGCAATAGGCCGGTATGACAGAACGCAAGCCTTGCTGGATGGGCGGGTACAGCCTTCCGACTTTTCCATTTCCGTGTCGAGCCCACCTCTCGAAGAGATATTCGCCCGATCGTTCGACAATCAAGAATTCGACGTTGCCGAATTATCTTTAAGCAATTTTCTGGCTCAAACCGCGTCGGGGAAATGCGGTTATCTTGCTCTGCCGATTTTTCCTTCAAGAATGTTTCGACATTCTGCAATCTACGTCAGAAATGACCGCGCGATTCATTAATCAAAAGATCTTGTCGAGCGAACCGTCGGAGTCAGGGAGTACTCGAACACAGCGACGTTGACAGTCAGGGGAATTTTGGCCGACGAATATGGGGTAGATGCGGGCGATATCCATTGGAGGTACGGCGCGGTCAATCCGTCCGACGCACCGCCCCTGATTCATAAGCTTCCCGCGGGTGTTGATATTGCGTCGATCCCGTCGACGGCGAACCTGTCCGATATGCTGTCGGCGGGTGAG
>JAPLPC010000531.1 GCA_026400425.1 Hyphomicrobiales bacterium
AGTCAAGGCGCTGGCGGAGCAGACCGCCAAGGCCACCGGAGAAATCTCGACGCAGATTTCCGGCATCCAGGCGGCCACGCAGGAATCTGTCGGCGCCATCAAGGAGATCGGCGACACCATTGGCCGGATGTCCGAGATCGCCTCGACCATCGCTTCGGCGGTGGAAGAGCAAGGTGCCGCGACGCAGGAAATCGCGCGCAATGTGCAGCAGGCTGCGCAGGGGACGATGATGGTGTCTGCCAACATTACCGACGTCCAGCGCGGCGCGGGCGAAACCGGGTCGGCATCGACCCAGGTACTATCCGCCGCGCAATCGCTATCGTCGGATTCGACTCGGCTCAAGGAAGAAGTCGGCAGGTTCCTGACAGCGGTCCGCGCTGCCTGAGCGTGACGAAAACCCAAAGACGTGAAAAGGCCGGCGCCGTAACGCCGGCCTTTTTGTTGACCCGCATCGGTTAGATCACGGTTTGCAAATCGCGATCGGGTAGCTGGTCCACCAGATATTAACCTTATGTTGCCAGAAATGGTGATGCGCATGCTGGCACAATTTCCTAGCCAGCGTTCGATCGGCAACGGCCACCGACCGCTTGCCGCAGTACCGCGATAGTTAGTCAAATCATTGCAAGCCAACGGCCGCAAACCGAGGGACCGATAAATTATGTTCGCCAAGCTTTCTATTCGCGCCAAGATTACAATGGTGATTTCATTTTTGCTGATTGCCATGACCGGCATGGGGCTATTGGCGGTCGTTAAGATGCGCGCCATCTATGTCGATACCGCCGAGATTCAGAAAAACTGGTTGCCCAGCATTCGTGCGCTCGGTGAGCTGCGCGCGGGCGTTAACGTGTATCGCAATATCGTCCGGCTCCATATGCTGGCCGCCACGCCGGAAGCGAAAGCATCTGCCGAGAAGCGCCTGATCAATACCGATGCGGACAACATGAAGATCCGCGCTCGCTATGAGCCGTTGATCACCTCTCCCGAAGAGCGGGCGATCTACACGCAATGGGCCCAGCAGTGGGGGCTGTATATGACCGGCGTGCAGGAGGTGCTCGCGGTGTCTCGCGCAAGCGTTGGCAAGATTCCGAACGAGCCCCAGGCGTTGAACGAGAGCAAGGTGTTGCCGATCGGCAAGAAGGCCGATGATCTCCTCGATAAGGATATCGAGTTGAACAATCGAGGCGCCGATCTAGCCGGCAAGAACGTCGAGGCCAACTACGAGACGGCGTTTGCGCTACTTGCGATCATTCTTGGAGGCGCCGCGTCGCTTGGTATTGCTATTGGCTTCTATCTTGTCCGCGACGTGTCGCGTGGGATCGCATCGATCGTAAGGCCGATGCAGGCCCTCAGCGCCGGTGATCTCTCGGCAGAGGTGCCGCATCAGGGCATGAAAACCGAAATTGGAACCATGGCCGACTCGCTCCAGGTGTTCAAACAGGCCTTGATCGACAAGCAGGCGTCGGACGTGGCGGCGGCAGCCGATGCCGAAGCCAAGATCGAACGCGGACGCCGTATCGATGGCATCACGCGCAACTTCGAGGCCATGATCGGTGAGATCGTGGACACCGTGTCGTCGGCTTCCACCGAGCTGGAAGCATCGGCCACCACGCTGACCGCCACGGCCGAGCGATCGCAGCAGCTCACCACGTCCGTTGCCGCCGCATCGGAGGAAGCCTCTACGAACGTGCAGTCGGTGGCCTCGGCGACAGAAGAAATGGCGTCGTCGGTCAACGAGATCAGCCGCCAGGTGCAGGACTCCGCCAATATCGCCAATCAGGCGGTTGAGCAGGCGCGCAAGACGAATGATCGCGTCAGCGAACTCGCAAGTGCTGCGGCGCGCATCGGCGACGTGGTCGAGCTGATCAACAACATTGCCGGTCAGACCAATCTGCTGGCGCTGAATGCCACCATCGAGGCCGCGCGGGCAGGCGAGGCCGGCCGTGGATTTGCGGTCGTGGCTTCCGAAGTCAAGGCGCTGGCGGAACAGACCGCGAAGGCGACCGGAGAAATCTCGACGCAGATTTCCGGCATCCAGGCGGCCACGCAGGAATCTGTCGGCGCCATCAAGGAGATCGGCGACACCATTGGCCGGATGTCCGAGATCGCCTCCACGATCGCTTCGGCGGTGGAAGAGCAAGGTGCTGCGACACAGGAAATCGCGCGCAATGTGCAGCAGGCGGCGCAGGGAACGATGATGGTGTCCGCCAATATCACCGACGTCCAGCGTGGTGCCAGCGAAACCGGGTCGGCATCGACCCAGGTACTATCCGCCGCGCAATCGTTGTCGTCGGATTCGACGCGGCTCAAGGATGAAGTCGGTAAATTCCTGAGCGCCGTCAGGGTCGCCTAAGTCGAAGCCTCTCCCCGCTCGCGGGGAGAGGCTTTCACCTCACGCTCGACGTCACCAGCCCGGCGATGTCCATATAGGTCCGCACCAGCGGTGCCACCACGCGATGGGCTGCGGTCTTCGACACGATCCGGTCATGCAGGATCAGGTGATCGATCCCGGTATTGATGAAACACGCCATTGCATCGCGCGGCGTTTCCACGATCGGCTCGCCCTTCACGTTGAACGACGTGTTCAGCAGCACCGGCACGCCGGTCAGCGCCTCGAATTCCTTCAGCAGCCGATACAGAATCGGATTGGTATCTTCGGTCACCGTCTGCACGCGCGCGGTACCATCGACATGCACGATGGCAGGGATGCGATCGCGCCATTCCGGCCGCACCGGCTTGGCGATCAGCATGAAGGGCGAATCTTCAGTGCCCTCGAAGATTTCCTCGCAGCGTTCCGCCAGCACCAAAGGCGCAAACGGCCGGAACGGCTGGCGATGCTTGACGCGGGAATTCAGGATATCCTTCATCTCGGCATGGCGGGGATCGGCGATGATGCTGCGATTGCCGAGCGCCCGCGGGCCGTATTCCGAGCGGCCCTGAAACCAGCCGATCACCTTCTGATCGACCAGCAATTTCGCCGTATCGCGGCAGATATCGTCGCTGCGGACTGCTTTCGTCTGCGCCTTCACCAGCGTACGATCGGTCGCGGCGTCCACGTCGCGGTCGTCATAATTGCGGCCGGTGTAGGAGTGCTTCATCACGTAACTGCGCGGCTGCTTCTGCACCTCCAGCAGGCCGTAGTAAGCGCAGCCGATGGCGATGCCATTGTCGCCGGCGGCGGGCTGGATCCAGACATTGTCGAAACCCGCCTCGCGCGCGATCCGGCCGTTGGCGACGCAGTTCAATGCGACTCCGCCGGCAATGCAGAGGTTCTTCGCGCCGGTGGTCTCGCGCAGCCAGCGTGCGCGGGCGAGCAACACCTTCTCGGTATCGTCCTGCACGCGCCAGGCGAGGTCTTCCCAATGCTTCATCGATGGGCTGGCTTCCCATTTACCGGCGCTGTCGGCGATATAAGGCTGGTCGAATTCGGACGTCCAGCGCGGCACGCTGAGCCTGTTGTCCGCAATCGACATCAGTGAGGGAATTTGCTCGCGGCGGCCATAGGGTGCGAGTCCCATGAGCTCACCGCATTTGTTCCAGTCGCCGAACACGTAGGTCGAGGCGCGGCTGTAGAGCGCGCCGAGGCCGGGCATGTTGGTGAATTCGTCGCTCAGAAAGCCGCGGTCGGGCTCCATCCAGACTTTCTTGATGCAGTCGAGCCGGGTACCGTCGAATGTGTAATAGCTCTCGGACTCGCGGGCGAGCGGCGAGCCGTCGTCGCCCGGCGGATAGGTTTCCATCACGTCGGAGCGATAGCTGCCGACACCATCGACGATCATGATCGCGCCCGTCTCGAACGGCGACACGGCGAAAGCGCTGTAGGCGTGCGAGAGGTGGTGCGAGATTGCGACGACCTTGCGGTTGCGCGCGCGAAACAGCGGGTGGCGCTTGGCATCCTGCCGCTCATATTCGGGCAGAAAGCCGGGCATGTCCTGATAGATCAGCCGGTCTTCCATCTCCGGCACCGGCAGGATGTAGCAATTGCTCACCACCAGCTCGACGTCGTTGAGACTGATGCCTTCGGCCTGCAGACAGTATTCGATCACCTCCTGGTAGAAGCCCGTGGCGTGCTTCTCGCGTGTGATACGCTCTTTCTCGATCGCATAGGCGATCTCGCCATCGCGCAGCAGGCAGGCGCTGACGTCGTGATCATAGGTGTTCAGACCGAGAATGTAGCGGGACTTCGCCATTGCGGCTCACTTCTTGTGTTGATGCATCCCGGGCGGGAAGATCTCGCAGCTGCGAGCTGCACAGGAGGGTAATGCGAGGCACTATGAAGAGAAGATGAACGGCGACAAGCGCAAATTACTATTCGTCATGTGAAGGCGTGTTTGTTCGTAGCGACAGCGTCCTTGTCAACTTGACCGGTCTTCCAGCTTGCCCGTATTCTTGTCGCGTTGCTGCCTGCACGCCATGCCGAGGCCATATTGCTGGTCTGGTTTGGGCCTTCGGCCCCAGCACGTTTGAACCTGAACTGCTTGCCGCGTTACTCTATTGAACAATTAGACATCGGAGGCATTCTAAGGCGGTGCTTCTGCAGAATGGAGATCCCAAGAATGGCTCAAACAACATCGAAACGCCGTAACTTATTGACCCGCTGCCTCGCGGCTGCGGCGCTCGTCTCCGTTTATTGCGTGGGGCTGATTGGTGCCTCGGCCGTCATGTTGACCGCCGGCAGCACTGCCGCGCAAGCGCAGCGCGGTCGTGGCGGTGGAGGTCGTGGCGGCGGTCGTGGCTTCGGCCGCGGAGGCGGTCGTGGCTGGGGCGGCGGTCGCGGTTATGGCCGTGGCTACGGCTTCTACGGCGGTCCGCGCTTTGTGGCGCCGGGCTGTTACTTCAGCCGCCGCTGGGGCCGGGTGGTCTGCCCGTACTGAGCGGCAGCCCTCGCGCCATCCAACAGTGACGTTCAACGCAAAGGCGCCTCGGGATACCGTGGCGCCTTTATTCTATTGGGATTCGTTGAGCCGTCGGTTGCCGGGGCGCCGGTATGTCGCGGCAGATGCGCTGTCGTGCGTTGGGTCGTCTTGCCTTTTGTGCGCATTGCACCAATCTCAGCACACCAGCCGGCGTCGCCCGGCCATCCGATCCCTCCCGCCTTGGAAGTCTCATGAGCAAGCTGTTCTCTCCGGCCAAGCTGCGCGATCTCGCTTTGTCCAATCGCATCGTCATCGCGCCGATGTGCCAGTATTCGGCTGAGAATGGATGTGCAACCGACTGGCACATGATCCATCTCGGCAATCTGGCGCTGTCCGGGGCCGCGATGCTGTGTCTCGAGGCTACGGCGGTGGAGCCGATCGGGCGGATCACGCCAGGGGATCTCGGTCTCTATGACGATGCCACCGAGGCCGCGCTCAAACCGGTGCTGGCAGCAATCCGCAAACATTCGAAGATCGCGGTGGCCATGCAGATCTCCCATGCCGGCCGCAAAGGGTCGAGCAACCCACCGTGGCAGGGCGGTCAACAGGTGCCGCTTGAGACAGGCGGCTGGACAGCGGAAGCGCCATCGGCGATCGCCACAAAGCCGGGTGAGCTGGTGCCGAAGGCCATCGATGCCGACGGCCTGGCGCGCATCCGCGATGCCTTTGTGGCGACCGCAAAGCGTGCCGATCGGCTCGGCATCGATGCGATCGAAATTCACGCCGCCCATGGCTATCTGCTGCATGAATTTCTGTCGCCGATCTCCAATCAGCGGACCGACGACTATGGCGGCACGCTGGACAACCGGATGCAGTTTCCGCTCGAAGTGTTCGATGCGGTCCGTGCCGTGTTCCCAGCGCACAAGCCGGTGGGCGTGCGGGTCTCGGCATCCGACTGGATCGAGGGCGGCTGGGATGTCACGCAGACCATCGCCTTTGCGCAAGAGCTGAAGAAGCGCGGTGTCGATTGGATGGACGTGTCGTCGGGCGGCATCTCCCCGCAGCAGAAGATCACCATCGGGCCGGGCTATCAGGTGCCGTTCGCCGATGCGGTGAAACAGGCCACGGGATTGCCGACCATGGCCGTAGGGCTGATTACCGAGACGCAGCAGGCTGAGGATATTCTAGCGGCCGGCAAGGCCGACTTCATCGCCATTGCACGCGGCATTCTCTACGATCCGCGCTGGCCGTGGCATGCTGCGGCTCAGCTTGGCGCTCAGGTCCAGGCGCCACCGCAATATTGGCGCTCGCAGCCATCGATGCAAAAAGCGCTATTTGGCGATACGACTTTCGGCGCGCGTTGATCTGAGACGCTGGTGTTGCGTCAGTCGTGCGGCTGCGATTACCAGCCGCGCGTGCCCTCGCTGCCCTTGAACGGGCCGACGATGCGCGATGTGATCCAACCGCCATAGAAGTCACCGGCCTGGGCCTGCACACGCTCGTCGCCGACCCAGCATTCGTCGACGCGCGAGGCATAGAAGGCGAGATAGCCGGCGATCTCCGTGAAGGCGGTCGTTGGGCTTGGATAGCTCCACGCGGCGTTGGCGATGATCCGGCCCTTGACGTCGAGCGACCAGTAGTGCGCCTGGCCCTTCCATTCGCACCACGACGTGCCGGCTGCCCTGCGCAGCACGGATGGCATGATATCGCCCGGCGGCAGGTAATAGACCGGCGGATGGCTGGTTTCGAGCACGCGGTAACCTTCCGTCGTGTCGGCGATGGTGATGCCGTCGACCACGATCCGCAGCCGGCTCGGTTCGCGCGCGAGCCGCGGCGGGCGGGGATAGTCCCAGACCGATTCCTGGCCTGGTCCCGGCGCGATGCGCATGGGTTTGAACATGGCGGCGGACCCGGCGAACCATCCACCAGATCGAGCCCGCGGCGATCGGGACGAATACCGCCGTCGCGATGCTGGGTTCAACGGTGAAACGCCCGCTGTCATGCGCGGCCTTGGCGAGGTAGCCGAACAGGCTGACCACGTAATAGGTGATGGCAGCCACCGACAGACCCTCCACCGTGGCCTGCAACCGCAGTTGCAGCCGGGTGCGGGCATTCATGGATTTCAGCAGCTCCTGATTCTGCTGCTCGAGCTCGACATCGACCCGGGTGCGCAGCAGATTGGCGGCGCGGGCGAGCTTGGTGGACAGATTGGCCTGCCGGTTCTCGACGGTGACGCAGGTGCTGAGGGCCGGCTTCATGCGGCGGTCCAGAAACGATGACCAGGTCGGCAGTCCGCTGACCTTGCGCTCGCCGATGGTCTGCAGCCGCTGCGTGACGATTTCCTCATAGGCGCGGCTGGCGCCGAACCGGAACACGCTGGCCGCAGCGCCGGCCTCGACATCCGCGGCCAGCGCCGTCAGCTCGTCGAGCAGTTTCTGGTTGCTGGCGAGATCGCCGGGACGGCGCATCTCCTCGGTCACCTCCGCCAGCCGCTGCTCGCTGGCGCCGATCGAAGGCGACAGCCGTTGCGCCTCCGGCAGCCCGAGCAGCGCCAGGGTCCGATAGGTCTCCAGCTCCAGCACCCGCTGTGTCAGCGCGCCCGCCCGCTCCGGCGACAGGCCGCGGTCGATCAGCAGAATGCGCAGGAAGCCCGACGGGCCGGGCTGAAAATCAGTGGCATAGATCGCCTTGCCGTCGGAATTCTCGGCCACCGCAAGGCTGGCGCGGTCGAACAGCCGTTCCGGCGCGGTGCGCTCGCCGTCCTCCGCCAGCGCGTGGAGATCGATCGCCACCAGCAGCGGGCCGGGCTGCGGCAGCAGCGCCATCGGTTCGGCCAACGAGGATGGATCGGGGTGAAACGGCACACC
>JAPLPC010000378.1 GCA_026400425.1 Hyphomicrobiales bacterium
GAACACGCCCAGCGGGCCCTGCTTGGTCTTGGCTTCGATCAGATCGAAAGCACCGTAGACGATCTGTTCTGCGGCAGACTTCTTGCCGTCATACATGATCGAATTCATGAACTTGGTGACGATGATGTTCCCGAACTTCGGATCCGGGTTCACAACGCGCTTTTCAGCAGAATGGCGACGAGACATCGATCAGGCTCCGGCTTACTTCGGACGCTTCGCGCCGTACTTCGAACGACGCTGCTTACGGTTCTTGACGCCCTGGGTATCCAGCACGCCGCGGAGGATGTGGTAACGCACGCCGGGCAAATCCTTGACGCGGCCGCCGCGGATCATGACCACGGAATGCTCTTGCAGGTTATGACCCTCGCCCGGGATGTAACCGATGACTTCGAAGCCATTGGTCAGACGCACCTTGGCGACCTTACGAAGCGCCGAGTTCGGCTTCTTCGGCGTCGTGGTATAAACGCGAGTGCAAACGCCACGCTTCTGCGGCGACTGCTGCAGAGCCGGCACCTTCTTGCGCGCCTTCTGAATAACCCGCGGCTTTGCGATCAGCTGGTTGATCGTCGGCATGTCAGCCTTCACCCTTTTATTCGCGCGAAGCCTCGATGACTTCGCAAAAATTGTTCGGAGCTCCCTGCTCCATCGGTCTCGCTCGGCGCGAATGAATTTCGCGCAAAACGAAATAACGCCAACCATTCATCGCTGAATGGATAGCGCTAACGCCGCAGAGGACCACGATGATGACATCAGGCTGTCGCCTGCCGTCGGTACCTTGGTCATGCACTGGATTTGATTTCTCGGATTACTCCGTAAAATCAAACGTCGCTTTGGCATTGCCTAGATTTAAACAACAGCGTTTGAGCGTCTTGGTCGAGGTTGGTGCCCGAAAACCGATTGGATTTTCACGTCCGCAAAGTCTTTTGGGTGGTCCGTACCGACACTGGCGAAGCTCACCGCCTGTCATTAAGTGGCCGGGTTGTATCCGCGGGGGGTAGCCAAGTCAACACCTATCGGCGTGCAAAATACGCTTGTGCCGCAGCATTTTCTAGCATGCGAAGCCCCGGGAAAACACGGAGAAACCAAGTGGATTCAGGGTCATCCACCGCGCTGATCCGCGGAGTCGAAAGCTGCAATTCGATGACCACTGGATGACGGTTGCCTGAGAATCCGACTCCGTCGCAGGGACGTTTAACGCCCTGCTCCCGATTCTGCCGTCAACGACGCAAACAGAATCGGGAGAATCGCCGTTCAAGCCATTACCGAATCGTTAAGGCAGGCGGGCAATGACCTTGATCTCGAAATCGTACCCCGCGAGCCAGTTGACGCCGACGGCGGTCCAATTCGGATAGGGCTGATCCGGAAAGATCTTCGCGCGAACGGCATTGACCGTCTCGAATTGAATTTCCGGGTGTGTGTGAAAAGATGTGACATCGACGATGTCGTCATAAGAGGCCCCGGCCGCCTTGAGGACATTGGCCAGGTTATCGAACGCCAGTTGGACCTGCTTGGCGAAATCTGGTTCCGGCGAGCCGTCTTCCCGGCTGCCGACCTGGCCGGAGACGAATAGCAGGTCTCCCGAGCGGATCGCTGCCGAATAGCGGTTGATGTCATAAAGCGCCTGCCGGCCGGCAGGGAAGATTGCGTCACGTTTGGCCATGATGTCTCCTGTTCCAGTCCGCACGATTGATATACGTGCCGTATGCGACTACCTGAAGCATACGGGCCGTATGTCAATGTGACATACGCGACGTATGTGTATTTGGAGTGCTCCGGTGGCGACGGCTAGACGCGCGCAGATGGTCGAGGAGACCCGGGCCAAGCTGATCGAGGCTGCCCGAAAGGCTTTTGCGAGCAAAGGCTACGCCGCCTCATCCATGGATGACCTGACCGCCGCGGCCGGACTCACGCGCGGCGCGCTCTATCACAATTTCGGCGACAAGAAAGGCCTGCTGCAGGCCGTGATCCACCAGATCGATGGGGAGA
>JAPLPC010000647.1:0-3376 GCA_026400425.1 Hyphomicrobiales bacterium
TCGCGCGACTAGCAGCAGAGCAAAACGGTGCCATGGGGTCCAATTCTTGACGTTCGGCTAAAAATACGCCGACGATCAAGTGGGTAGGTTCGTATGGTCAACGAATCCTTAACGCGGAAGTCGTGCGTGTATCGGCACGTAAATTTATTTTTGAATGTTTCCAGATAGTAATTTGGCTCCTGGATCTGGAGCAGTTTTGTGTCGGTTATCAGACATTTAGTGTTGAGCGTCTTGGCGGTTGCTTTGCAGGTTGTCACTTCGCATGCCGCCGACGAACGCAGCTGGCAAATCGCCAAATCGTCGGGGCAGGTTTGGACGGTCAGCTCCCAAGCTCTGCCGGTATCGCTTACAACTCAGGAAATTAGAACGGGCGACACGGTTCGTACCGGTCAAAACGGTCGCGTTCTGCTGAAACGTGGCGATGAAACTATTCTCATAGCGCCAAACTCTGAATTGAAACTTCCGACTGCTGCATCGGATGGGCTATCGACCACCATTATTCAGAAGGCCGGCTCGATCCTATTGGATGTCGAGAAAAAGAACGTGAAGCATTTCGAGGTCGAAACGCCCTATCTCGCTGCTGTGGTGAAAGGGACGCAGTTTCGGGTCAGTGTTTCGTCCCGCGGGACTAACGTCAACGTTGTGCGCGGCCAAGTCGAGGTTGCTGATTTCAAATCAGGACAGATCGCTCAAGTCATGCCCGGCCAGACCGTCCTATCTCGCTCGGCCGGGAACGCAGGGCTTTCTCTATCGGGTCCCGGTATCCACAGCCCCATCCAACAAGGTGCGCCTAGAACGCCCATAATTGAACGGCTTCCGGTGCCGCGGTCAGGACTCGCCGCTCCCCGCTCCGCAGCGAACGGCATTCAAGTACGTACGCTCACTGCCGTCGGCACTCCTGCCCCATCTACAGCTCCCGCGAGCCGGTACTCGGAAGGCCTAAACGGGAATCGAGGACCTGGATCTCAGGCCAAGACCAGCTCAACGCAAATCTCCGCACCGATCGGCGAAGTAAATCTCAACATCAACCGCGTCACTAACGGCCTCGCGCGAGGCTCGTCGGATGTGCAGCCCGGTCGCGGAGAGCCAAGAAGAGCGAGCTACTGGACCTCCGTGCCAAATACGAACCCGTCCTCGATATCGAACGGATCGAGCTCGAACACGCCTAACGCTGCGACACCGAGCAACGTGGCCGGAGCCGCTGCCAGCCCTGTGAATACGCCATCCTTCACGCCTGGCGCCTCCGCCAATGTTCACTCGCTCACAAACAACGGCAAGTCTGGCGCTACCGGAAACGGAAATGGCAATAGAGGATCAGGCGACACGGTTTCGGGAAACGGAAATTCAGGAGCGGGTAATAACGGGAACGGCTACGGCCGTGTAAATGGCAACAACGGGAATGCGGGCAACGGGAATAACGGCATCGGGAACGGGAAGAACGGCAACAGCAACGGAAATAACGGCAACGGAAACAACGGCAACGGCAATGGGAACGGCCGAAAATAACACTTAGATCGGCTACAAAGATGAAGGCTTATCGTGCTCACCTTTTAGCGATGCTAGTCGTTGCTCTAGCGGCAGCGACAGGAATTTCCACCTCGCTGTTCGATTTTGCAGCCGATTGGCGCTTCCGGCTCACATCGCGCGCACCAACTGGCGAAATCGCCCTCATAGCTATTGACCCTCATTCGATCGAGACCATGGGGTCGTGGCCCTGGTGTCGATCAATCCACGCCGATCTCATTAGAAAGCTCAATGCGGTTGGGGTTAGCGATATCGTTTTCGACGTGGATTTTAGTTCACCGTCAACTCCTTCAGCTGACGGCGACTTGGCTGAAGCGATCAAAGGGTCAACGAGTGCAATCGTCCTTCCAGCATTTCAACAATCGAAAAAGAATGGCTCGCCTTCCGTCCACGACAATCTGCCAATTCCTCTTTTCTCAGCCGATGCCTGGGTCGCCTCCGCAAGCGTCAAATTAGAGAAGGACGGCCGCGCGCGAAAATACGATTACTCGGACCGGATTGGCACCAACCTTGTTCCCTCAGTAGCGGCGGCGATGTCCGGAAATGGCTCGATCACGAAGCCGCCATTTTATATCGACCACGGCATTCGATTCCGAGACATACCGATAGTTTCATATTCGGATGTGCTTGACGACGACTCACCGTCGCGCTTGAGCCTCCGCGGTAAAAAAGTCCTAATAGGCGGTACAGCGATCGAACTCGGGGATCGCTTCAGCGTTCCGAACGCGTCTGTCCTGCCAGGCCCCTTGCTGCAGATTCTAGCCGCGGAGTCGATCGCTCAGGGCCGTGCGTTGTCCGCGACATCATCCCTCGTCAGTCTGATGGGGGTCACCTTATCGATCATCGCAATGATTTATGCTTGGTCTCGATTGTCTGCAAAACGGCGCCTCCTGCTCATCGCTTTTGCTTCTATTTCTCTTGAAGCCAGTGCGTTGTGTATCCAAAAGTCCTTCCCCGTGATCGTAGACACGTCTCTTCTGCAGATTACCTTAGCCGCTTACTTGCTAGTGCTTGCGCTTCAGGAACTCGACATTCTCGGCTTGATGACACGTGTGGCGGAGCGCCGATTTCGGAACGTTGCGATGTCAATGGGCGACGCTCTTATCTGCATGGACGCCAATTTATGTATCACTTTCTGGAATCCGGCTGCCGGGGCTATCTTTGGTTATCAGCCTCTCGAAATGATCGGAAACTCATTCACTGCCTTGATCGCGAATTCTGCTGATTCTAGCGCAACCGCAGCCGTCACCGCCGACTTGATCGCAAGTCAAAACGGACGCCTCGTCGAGTTTCGAGGGGTCCGGAAAGATGGACAGACTTTCGAGGCCGAGGCTTGCATTTCGTCATGGGAAGATACGGACGGGCGAAGTTATGGCATAAACTTGCGGGACGTCTCGATCCGGAAAAGAGAAGCCGAGAAGATCAGATACTTGGCTGAGTTTGACTCATTCACCGGCCTTCCCAATCGCTACACCATCGAACGGAAGCTGACAGCTCTATTGGGTTCATATGATCGTCAACACTGCTTATTCATAGTGCGTGTGAACGGAATATCAGATGCTAGTGTTATTCTTGGGCGCTCGTTTAGCGGCGAGTTGGTCAAAACGGTTGCGAACTCACTTCGTCGCCACTTCCAGGAGGATCAATATTATCTGGCTCGCGTTGGCGATGAAACCTTTGCATTGCTGGCTTACGACTGCACGGTAGAGGCGGCATCAAGACTGGCGTCGACGATGACAGCCTTATTTGACGATCCGATCCTCGTTGTCGATAGGCTTCACCACGCCCAAGTTCGCATAGGTGCTGCAAATTTACCTGAGCACGGGACGACGACCGAGTCCGCCTTCGGTAA
>JAPLPC010000647.1:3391-8016 GCA_026400425.1 Hyphomicrobiales bacterium
GGCTGCATTTTACGAAGCGCGAGATCGCGCTCTTGTTGAGAAGCGTCTGGCTACAGAAGAAGAGCTAATTCAAGCTCTCAAGAACGATGAATTTGAGCTGTTCTACCAACCGCAAGTTTCCCTCCAAACCAAACGCATCGTTGGCGCCGAAGCCTTGATTAGGTGGCGCCATCCCACTCGAGGACTAGTGCCGCCAATCGAGTTCATTCCAATCGCAAATGCGTCTACCATTTCGGTCGAAATGTCGCGCTGGGTCGTGGAAACCGCGTGGCGACAAGCAAGTCGTTGGGCTGCAGCAGGTCATGAGCTTCGCATCGGGATCAATCTTTCTCCTTGCCAATTTGCAGATGATTCGCTGAGTGCACAGGTTCAGGCGTTGCTGCGGGACGCCCCCATCCGTCCGGACCTTATTGAGCTGGAAGTTACGGAAGATATCCTTCTTGACGACGAAGCCCAGGCAAAAAGAGCGATTGAAAGTCTAAGGCAAAGCGGTGTGCGACTTGTCTTCGACGACTTCGGTACGGGATTTGGTAGCCTTAGCTATCTAAAAGCGTTCCCGCTCCACGGATTGAAAATTGATCGATCTTTCGTGAAAGATGCTCTCTCATCCGACAGCGATCGGACAATTGTGAGATCGCTTATCGGTCTCGCAGAAGGGTTAAATCTCTCGGTGATTGCTGAAGGGATCGAAGACGAGGCGACTGCTGATCTTCTCTTGGCTATGGGGTGCCGTGAAGGGCAAGGCTATCATTTCGGCAGGCCCTGCCCTGCGGATGAATTTGAACGCCAATTCTTCTCAATCGCCGGACACATCGCCGCGTAACGTCGCCAATGCATCGTGGCGAACGCACAATAGACTGAGAGCAACGGATTGCATGATCAGCAACGTGTTTTCTTAGGATTACGTCACAGTTTACCTATTCCACCACTCTTTCTTTAGACGTCTGCGCCCATTTCAGATGGGAGGGAGACACAAGTGGCTAAGGTCTGGCACCGCCTCTTCAAACCTGTGACGGGCGAAGTCAGGCTCGAACTGATTGAAGCGCTTTTTTACACGGGAATCCCAATCGCGCTTGGAGGCGCGACGCTGACTCTCGTCTTGCTACATTCAATGACTTCGACCAATGAAAGGTTTGTCGGAGCGCTTGCCATAGCAAGCATCCTAGTCACGATCGGCCGTCTTCTGCTCAATGTAAGATTTATTAAAGCCAGGTCGAAGGCTGCGGATACCGCGCCGACAACTTGGGAGGTGCGCTACGCCATCGGATGCTTCGCTTTTTCGGCTCTGATCGGCACCGCTGGAGCGTATGCCTTCCAGACAAACAATTCGGGCCAACAGTTGCTCGCGACCGCGTTGGTCTTCGGATACGCCGCGGGCGCTGTCTGCCGCATATCGATACGCCCAGCCATCTGTGTACCAGCCGTCATGCTGTCAGTGTTTCCCACCGCCGTGTCGTCAATGACGCGACTTGAGACGGATCACGTGTACTATGGTTTATTCCTCAGCATGTTCGTACTTGGCAGCATCGAAACAATCCGATTTCTTTATCGCATTAATGTTGAACAAATATCGCTCAAGCATGACTTTGCCGAACTCGCTAGGCACGATGCTCTTACAGGCTTAGCAAACCGCCTCGGCCTTAAAGAGCGCTTGAAGCGCGCTGCCGCAAGCGCACATGATAAAGGGCATATGATAGCGGTTCACAGCATTGACCTCGATCGGTTCAAGGAAGCTAACGACAAGTATGGCCACCTTGTGGGAGATACTCTTCTTCAAGCTGTCGCAGGGCGCTTGAGCGGATTGTTACGGGATGACGATTTCGCCGTTCGTCTCGGCGGAGACGAATTTGTTTTGCTCCAGGCGGCGGTTGGTCAGCCGCAAGAAGCGCTGCTGTTGGCTCGTCGAGCCATAGCCGCATTGAACCAGCCGTTTGTCATCGAAGGGCATGAGCTTAATATTGGAGCCAGCATTGGCATCGCCATAGGTCGCGAAATGGGAGACCTCGATACTCTCATATCGGCGGCGGACAAGGCGCTTTATGCGTCAAAGGAAAATGGTCGCAACCGGGCGTCTTTTGCGCATTTGGCAGAGGCAAGAAAAGCGCCTTCGACAGCCTGAGGGGCGTCATAGTCGCTACGCCAAGCATCGGTCGTTCTCCCAACCCCCGCTAAACGTAGACCGACGATAAGCACGCACGCACTGACGATTGGTCGGCAAAGAACTTTGATGCCTGTTTCGACTGAGCCAGCATTGTTGCATCGTCTTGATTTGTTGAACGATCTTGAGCGTTAGCGCCGGTTGCAAAAAATTGCGAACATTTGGATCTTCGGACGTTGTATCGAACGTGACGAGCCGATTGCAGAGATGCCTACCGACGCTTCGAGACGTTTTCCGACCCAAATGATAACTGGATTGCATGGGATCGCATCGAAGACGACTTTGCCAAAGTCGGGTCCCGACAGCTCAAGTCGCTAAACGGCGACGCGCTAACGCATGATGTTATCTATTGAACCTAATTTACTTGGATTCATCGGAAACACAATTAAGTGGTGGGGGCCACTCGATTTGAATATTCCCGTTTGCCAAACACAGCATGCCTGAAGCTGGTCTGTCGGATATAAGCACGCTCGGTATCAAAAGGGATACGGCAAAGTGCTTTGATGATGTGCGGGAAGTGTCGATCAGCACATGGGGCGATATCTGACGGAAATTCAACGAGGCAGCTGTTTACGAGATATCGGAACAGGCAAGGGCTTCGGTAAAGCTGCTTCAGGGGGTGTTCACCGATTTCCGTTCCGCCGGCGGGCGCCTATTGCTGCGGCGCTCACGACACGGTTTGCGAGGTCATGAGAAACAGAGACGTTTGCTAGTGGTTCAGGAATTAGCGGACGATGTTTTTGAAGGGTGGAAGTCGGTCCGAGGATGGCTAATGCAAGGCCGAGACTTGCCATCACAAGTCCTACCACTTGGGTCATCGTGGGCCACTCGTTGGCAAGCGGTATGCCGACGAGCACTGTGACCGCCGGCACCATCGCGGGAAACATGGCTGCACGACCCACTCCCAACTGTCTGACCGAGTAGGAAAAAGACGCAGTGGCTATTATTCCAGCAACAAGACCCTGCACCAGTATCTGGGTCGCGATAGAAGCCATCGGTATCGCGGCCAGCCGGTCGGACTGGACAAAGACGAGATAATACACGACGACGATCGCCGCCGACGCAACACTCACTAGGATCGTTCCGGCAATGGGATCGATACGCCACCGTCTGATCAGAATCGTGAACATCAGCCATAACGATCCTGCGGCCGCGAAAAGCAGGTCGCCGATCCATGTCGGGCCGTTTCCGATCATAAGCGATGAGCCTCCCACAAGCATAATACCTGCGATGATCGCCGCCACGCCGAAGAGCTTTCTGACAGTTAGTGTCTCTCCAAAGAGAAGTGCGCCGAGAAGAAGACCTCCAATTGCCACCGTGGAGGGTTGAATGATCGCTCCATGCGCCAATGGCGCATAGACGAAGCCGGACGATCCCAAAAAAAAGAAGATTGGACCGGCGGCGGCCGTAAGTGCGAGCCCCTTCCAGCATCCGATCCTGCGCACGTCACGCCAAAGAAACACGAGCGTCGGTGCTGCGAAAAGCCCCGCCACACCGTAGCGTAGTAACACGAAATCTACCGCATGAAGTCCTTGGTTGGTACCGGCCCTTATCAGCGCGAACGACGCGCCCCAACTCATCACAGCGAACAATCCGGCAACGGCTCCGGTCAAAGTCGTGCGGTCGATGTTCAATTGCTGAAGACCTTTTCATTTTTGCCAACCTATGTTCGCCAGGCTGCGTGGGTTTCATTAGCACATCGACTAGGTCTGACCACCGTGCGCCCTGCTGGTCTCGCTCGTCTATTGGCTTCTCGCCTTCACCATAGGCTGGAAGACCGCTTCAGCGCGGGTTGCCCGGGGTCGGTGCTGCGCAATGAAGTGATGCCAGTATTCATGGGGCGTTAACAGCGATCTGCAACCATGAGGCGACAACGCTGTGACTGTTTCGGAGATGAGAGATGTTTGAGAGCCAAGCCGCAAGACGCTCCATTGAGCAGGTGCAGGCAATGAACCGATCTCAAGCCGTAATCGAATTTGCAATGGACGGAACGATCCTCACGGCAAACGAAAACTTTCTAACTTCTCTTGGATACACGCTCGCCGAGATAGAAGGCAAACACCACAGTATATTTGTCGACCCGGCGGATCTAGCACAGTCGGCGTACCAGGAGTTCTGGAACCAGCTCAACGCGGGTGTGTTCCAATCGGCGCAGTATAAGCGGATTGCCAAGGGAGGTAAGGAGATCTGGATCCAGGCGTCTTACAATCCAGTCATAGTAAAAGGTCGGGCGACCAGAGTTATCAAATTTGCAACAGACATAACGTCGCAGAAAATGAGAGATCTAGAAGCCGAGGGTAAGATTGCGGCCTAGAAGATATGGCATCAAATATGCAAAGCGCTGTAGCGGAACTCAATTAGTGCGTTACCCGAATGCTCGTAGACTTGGAGGCTCTGAAAGCCCTGGCCACCGGGGCCGCACTACCGCTACTACGATCCGCTACGCCTCGCCTGAGGCGAGCCAAGA
>JAPLPC010000525.1 GCA_026400425.1 Hyphomicrobiales bacterium
ACGTTGTGATCGACCACGGCGAGCGTCTTCGACGGCGCATGCACTTTGCGGCCTGCTGCGCGCAAACCCTCGAAGGCCTGCGGCGAGGTCACTTCATGCACCAGATGGCGATCGATATAGAGCAGGCAGGTGCCGTCATCGGCCTGCTCGACGACGTGGTCGTCCCAGATCTTGTCGTACAAAGTGGTCGGTTTGGATGTTGTCATTTTGCTTGGGCCTGACTTGGAGTTTCGGGCCAGTCGCTGCTGCCGGTGGGTTTGCCGCATCGGGGGGCGAAGGCGCGCAACTGAAAAACGAACGGCTTAACGCGTGCGATGGCTCACGCGCTTCTAAGCGCGCCCACGATCGAGGTCGTGAAGCGACCGAAGAAGCGACCGGGCAAGCGGCTGTGATCGTCGATCACGATGCGCAAAGCGTGCTGGTGCAGGTCTAGAGACATTCCAGTCATATAGCATCGGGGAAAGACAACGCCAATGCGACAACACTCTCATGTCGTCGCGGCAAACACCCAACAAAAAAGCGCGGCTTGCGCCACGCTTTTCCGAATTTCTGAAGCTTCGCAAACTGCGAAGGGTTACTCGGCGGCAGCCGCAACCTTGGCGACCTTGGCGGGGCGCTCGGTTTTCTTTTCGGTGATGCGGGCCGACTTGCCGCGCAGATCGCGCAGGTAATACAGCTTGGCGCGACGCACCTTGCCTCGACGCACGACCTTGATCGAGTCGATCATCGGGGAGAGCAGCGGGAACACGCGCTCGACGCCTTCGCCATACGAAATCTTGCGAACGGTGAAGCTCTCATTGATGCCACCGCCGTTGCGGCCTATGCAGACGCCTTCATAGGCCTGCACGCGGGAGCGCTCACCTTCGACAACCTTGACGTTGACGATGACGGTGTCGCCGGGACCGAATTCCGGGATCGTCTTGGTGGCGGACAAGCGGTCGAACTGCTCTTTTTCAAGCGTCTGAATGAGGTTCATCGAAATCTCCATCGGCGGCGCGCCCAGACGTCGGCGCGGGCTGCGCGCGAAACTCTTACCCTGCCAGTGCACGGATGTGGCGCTGCTCTACAGCAAAGCAAAGCCGTTGTCACCCGTCTGTGTCACTCGGGCGTCGTGAATTTTCGCGATTTTCGCGTCTTGCCCGATTCCGGCGCTTTCGGCCGCGCTGCCCACAGATCGGGCCGCCGCTGTTCCGTCAAAGCCTCGGACTCCGCCAGCCGCCAGGCGGTGACCTTGGCATGGTCGCCGGACAGCAGGACATCGGGAATCGAGCGCCCCTCGAACACCTGCGGCCGCGTGTATTGCGGGTACTCGAGTAATCCGTGCGAAAAACTCTCGTCGGAGCCGGATTCCAGCTTTCCCATCACCCCCGGCAGCAGCCGCACGCAGGCGTCGATCAGGGTCAAAGCCGCGATTTCGCCGCCGGACAGCACGTAATCGCCGATCGAAACCTCTTCGAGCCCCCGCCCGTCGATGACGCGCTGATCGATGCCCTCGAAGCGGCCGCACACGATCAGCGGCCCCGGGCCGGCCGCCAGTTCCGCCACCCGTGCCTGGGTCAATGGCCGACCGCGCGGACTCATCATCAATCGCGGACGCTCTGCCGCGGCATCGACGGCATCGATCGCCGCGGCCAGCACGTCTGCCCGCAGCACCATGCCCGGCCCGCCGCCGGCCGGCGTGTCATCGACGCTGCGATGCTTGTCGGTGGCGGAGGCGCGGATGTCCCGCGCCTCCAGCGACCACAGGCCGGAGGCGAGTGCACGGCCGGCGAGGCTGATGCCGAGCGGCCCCGGAAACATCTCGGGAAACAGCGTCAATACGGTGGCGCGCCAGGGTGTCGAAGTGGAGCTCATGGCGTTTCATCGCGCGTTGGACACGGGGCGTCAAACCAAGCGCCGGAGTTCGTTACGATCACGGCTCTTCGGAGCAGCATGAAGAATGCCGCACCGCGTCCGGGACACACATAACTAAACCTCAGTCGGCCGCTTCGGGCCCGTCGCCGACGATCTCGCCGGGCATCTCGACCACGACCTTGCCGGCCGCGATATCCACGGTCGGCACGACCGCATCGGTGAACGGCAACAGCAGCGTCGGCCCAGAAGGCGGCGCGATCTCGATGATGTCGCCGGCGCCGAAGTCATGCATGGCAAGCACGCGACCGATCGTCTCGCCGGCGGTATTCACCGCAGCGAGCCCGATCAGGTCGGCGTGGTAATATTCACCATCTTCGGTATCGGGCAGCGCATCGCGCGCCACATAGAGCTCGATGCCATTGAGGCGGGCGGCGGCATCGCGATCGGCAACGCCTTTCAGCGTCGCCACCAGATGGCCCTTGGCCTCGCGGACATTGTCGATCTCGATGGTCCGCTTGCCGTCCTTGGTGGCAAGCGGGCCGTAGTCGAGCACGGCATAGGGATCCTCGGTGAAGGTCCACAGCCGCACCTGGCCGCGCACCCCGTGCGGCGCGCCGATGCGCGCGACGCAGATTTGCGCGGTGGTCATATGCTCTTACTTGGCTTCGGCGGCCTTGCGCTCCTTGCGCGGCACGGCCTTCTCGGGATTGTTGCGGGCTTCGCGCTTCATGATGCCGGCGGCATCGAGGAAGCGGGCCACGCGGTCCGACGGCTGCGCGCCCTTGGCGAGCCAGGCCTTCACCTTCTCGAGGTCGAGCTTCAGGCGAAGCTCGTTGTCCTTGGCGAGCAGCGGATTGAAGTAGCCGAGACGCTCGATGAAGCGGCCATCGCGCGGGAAGCGGGAGTCGGCGACGACGACGTGATAGACCGGGCGCTTCTTGGTACCTGCACGGGCGAGACGGATGACGACGGACATGAGATTCTCCTGAGTGTATTCGTTCGAATGTGAATTGGGTTGATCGCGTTATTTCTTTTTCCCGAAACCGGGAAAGCCGCCCAAACCGGGTAGCGTTGGTTTGCCCAAACCTGACAGGCCCGGGAAATCTTTCGGCAGGTCGGGCAATGCGCCCGGCCCCTGCGGCATCTTTTCGGCCATCGCCTTGATCTGGTCGGGTGACGGCATGCCGCCGCCGGCACCACCGCCGAAGCCCATCGCCTGCGCCAGGCCGGCCATCGGGCCGCGCTTGCCGGAGCCCATGGCCTTCATCATGTCGGCCATGTTGCGATGCATCTTCAGCACCTTGTTGACTTCCTCGACCTTGAGGCCGGCGCCGGCCGCGATGCGCTTTTTACGGCTGGCCTTGAGGATGTCGGGCGACTTGCGCTCCTGACGCGTCATCGAATCGATGACCGCGATCTGGCGCTTCACCACGCGGTCGTCGAGACCGGCGGCGGCGATCTGGTTCTTCATCTTGGCGATGCCGGGCATCATGCCCATCAGGCCGGACAGACCGCCCATATTGGTCATCTGGATCAGCTGCTCGCGCATGTCGTTCAGATCGAACTGACCCTTGCGCATGCGCTCGGCGGTGCGCGCGGCCTTCTCGGCGTCGATGCTGGCGGCGGCCTTCTCGACCAGCGAGACGACGTCGCCCATGCCGAGGATGCGGCCGGCGATGCGGCTCGGATGGAAGTCTTCCAGCGCGTCGGTCTTTTCGCCGGTACCGATCAGCTTGATCGGCTTGCCGGTAACCGCACGCATCGACAGCGCCGCACCACCGCGGCCGTCGCCGTCCACGCGGGTCAGCACGATGCCGGTGAGGCCGACGCGTTCGTTGAAGGAGCGCGCCAGATTGACGGCGTCCTGGCCGGTCAGCGAATCCGCGACCAGCAGCACTTCATGCGGATTGGCGGTCGATTTGATCTCGGCCGCTTCCGACATCATCGCTTCGTCGAGGGTGGTGCGGCCGGCGGTATCAAGCAGCACGACGTCGTAGCCGCCGAGCTTGGCGGCCTCGATGGCGCGCTTGGCGATCTGCGCGGGCTGCTGGCCGGCGACGATCGGCAGCGTCGGCACGTCGAGATCGCGGCCGAGCACCGCGAGCTGCGCGAGTTTCGCGGTGGTGGTGGTCTTACCGGAGCCCTGCAGACCGACCATCATGATGGCGACCGGCGGCACGGCATTGAAATCGAGACCGCCTTCACCGTCGCCGCCGAGCGTTTTGACCAGCTCGTCATGGACGATCTTGACGACCATCTGGCCGGGCTTGACCGACTTCACGATGGTGGCGCCAACCGCCTGTTCGCGCACGCGATCGGTGAAGGAGCGCACCACGTCGAGCGCGACGTCGGCCTCTAACAGCGCACGGCGCACTTCGCGCATGGCGGAATCGACATCGGCTTCCGACAGCGCACCGCGCCCGGTGAGCTTATCGAGAATTCCGCCAAGCCGTTCCGACAGATTGTCGAACATCGCGTACTGCTTCCGAATGCCATTCGAGAAATGGCGGTGAACAAAACAATTTCGCGCCCGAGGGCGCATCGCGCTGTCGGGCGTTGACCTCCGGTCTCAAGGGCCGGTCGGCGGGTCGAAAAGAAGACTTTCCGAGAATTTGGTGGGTTTAATGACGGGAAATGGCCGGGAAGTCAATCTCCAGGAGGGGAACCGGAGGATGTGGAGTGGCCAGAAAGGTGTTATATTGCGTGTATCACGGGGTCTGAGCGCCATGAAAAACGTCAGTTTGGCCGAGGCGAAGGCCAATATCGCCGAAATATTCGAGACGGTCGAGCGGGGCCAGAGCGTCACGATCACTCCGGATCAATCGACCGACGCAGATACTTCGTTTCGCAAGGACCGCCTCGAAATTTCACTTCAGGCCATGCGCGAATTGCGGGAACTGAGGAAGAAGTCGGGTAAAGTCACCCGCGAGGAAATCCTGGCGTGGAGAGATGAGGGAAGGCGCTCGTAATGCGCTTCGTCGTCGATGCATCGATTGCCGCTTCTTGGTGTTTCGACGATGAAGACGATCCCGTCGCGAATAAAGCTTTTCAGCTTCTGGAAGCTCGGGCCGAAGCGATTGCTCCCGCCTTGTTCTGGTTTGAGCTTCGTGACGTTGCCCTCGTTGGGCTGCGGCGAGATCGAATTTCTCCCGATCACTTAGTCGATGTACTCGCGCGCATCGATAGAGCCGCGATCGAGCTCGAACCGATGCCAGGCAGTTCTGCCGTTTTCGACCTCGCCCGCCGCCACAACCTCACCTTCTACGACGCCGCCTATCTCGAACTGGCACTGCGCGAAGACATCGCACTGGCCACGCTCGATCATGCGCTGGTTCGCGCCGCCACGGCTGAAGGTGTGCCCTTGATCGCCGCGTGATACACGCCTCGTCATGCCCCTCTCCCGCCGCAAGCTCCTCGCCTCGATCGGCGCCGTCACCGCAACGGCAGCCGGTTCCGCTTTCTGGATGTCCCGCATGCCCACCTATACCGGCCCCGTCTCCGATCACTTCGACGGCAAGGTCTTTTTCGATCCGGACGGCGTGCCGCCGAAGTCGCTTGGCGAGGTGTTGCGATGGCAATTTGGCGGCGGTCGCAAGCGCGAGGTCTGGCCGGACTGGGTCGAGAACGAATTCGCCGATACGCCGCCTGCGAAAGTGGAAAGCGGCGTGCGGCTGTCCTATGTCGGCCATGCGAGCTGGCTGATCCAGACCGCCGGCATCAACATTCTGTTCGATCCGGTGTGGTCGGAGCGCGTCTCGCCGGTGGCCTTTGCCGGTCCTAAGCGCCACAACGCGCCAGGCATCGCATTCGAAAAGCTGCCGAAGATCGATGTCGTGCTGGTATCGCACGGGCATTACGACCATCTCGACATCCCCACTCTGTCGAAGCTGCAAGCGGCATTTGCGCCGCGCGTGATCACACCGCTGGGCAATGATGTCACCATGACCAGCAGCGATCCCAAGATCAAAGCGGAGGCCTATGACTGGCAGGACCGCGTCGATCTCGGCAATGGCGTTGCGGCGACCCTGGTGCCGACCCGGCACTGGACCGCGCGCGGCCTATGGGACCGCAACAAGTGTCTGTGGGCGAGCTTCGTGCTGGAGACACCGGCCGGCAAGCTCTACATCGTCGGCGACAGCGGCTACGGCGATGGTGGGCACTTCCGCCGCGTGCGTGAGAAGCACGGCGACATCCGGCTCGCCATTCTGCCAATCGGCGCCTATGAGCCGCGCTGGTTCATGAAGGACCAGCACATGAACCCGGAAGATGCCGTCAAGGCGCTGGCCGACTGCGGCGCGCGGCAAGCCATCGCAAGCCATCACGCGACATTTCAGCTCACGGATGAAGCGATCGATGCGCCGGTGAAAGGATTGGCACTGGCGCTCGAGGCGGCGCAGCTGCCGATGGACAGATTCCTGGCGCTGAAGCCTGGGCAGAGCTTCGAGATCTAATCGTGCTGCACGTCAGAAGCCGGCGCTGCGGGCGTTCGGCAGCGCTTATCGGCCCCAGCGATCCTGCCATATCTTCTCACCGACCATGCAGTTCACCCGCGGCTCGCGGGCAGCAGCCGGAATGATTTTGGCGTAAGGCAGTGCGATACCTGCGACCTCCATCACCAGCTTGGTGCGGATCGCTTCCTTGAACTTGTCGCGCTCCTTGATCGGCACCACGAAGGCGCCGGGACCACCGATCACGCAGTCCTCATAATACCAATCGAGATTCTCGATATCCATGGTCGAAAACGACAGTTCCTTCGCCATGATCGGCAGGCCGTTGATGATGATGCCTTTCTCCAGCGCGGCATCACGCGCCATGGTGACGGGGCTGCCATTGTTGTTGGGACCGTCGCCGGAAATGTCGATGACGCGACGTATGCCATGCAACCTGTTTTCGTCGAACAGCGGCATGGCAAAATTGATGGCGCCCGAAATGGAGGTCCGCGAGGCCCTGCGGATCGGTGTCTTCATGATCTCGGCGGACACCGCATCCGCGGATTCGGGGCCGTCGATGACGCGCCAGGGAATGATTACCTTCTGATCGCTGGCGGCAGCCCATTCGAAATAGGTGACGGCGATCTTGCCATTCGGCCCCGTCTTGAGCGCGGCCAGGAATTCCTTGGAGACGATGGCCTGGGCGTAGCCCTCGCGCTGGATCGCCAGTTCGTCCATATCCATCGAATAGGAGACGTCCACCGCAAGGACGAGTTCTACGTCCACGACGGGATCTGGCTTGCTCTGGGCAAGCTGCGGACGTAGCCCGTTGGCGGCCACGCTCGCCACGTCACCGCCGAGCAAAGCGCCGGCGACGAATACCGCTCCAATCGAGACACACCAGCGCATTGCGGCCCTCCCGTTGAGAATCGAAGGGTGACACGCAAATGACGGAGCGCAAAGCGGGAACCGCAGGGGCGCTTCACAATCAAGTCAGTACCATCGGCGGATGGTCGGAGCATCGACAGCGACCGGCGGCGCTATTATATCCGTCTGGAGCGCGTCCCTGACGTCCGAGCCCCCTGAAAAGCCATGCCCGACAGCACGATCAAGCCGCAGACCAAAGCGAAGCCAAAGCTCGAACGGCCGAAACTGTACAAGGTCATTCTCGTCAACGACGACTTCACACCGCGCGAATTCGTCGTCCGGGTGCTGAAGGCCGAATTCCGGATGGGCGAGGACCAGGCGGCGAAAGTGATGCTCACCGCCCATCAGCGCGGCGTCTGCGTGGTCGCTGTATTTGCGCGCGACATCGCGGAAACCAAGGCGACGCGGGCGACGGACGCCGGACGCGCCAAGGGCTATCCGCTGCTGTTTACGACGGAGCCGGAAGAATAGCCGAAGCGCCGGCCACCGCTTCCTCGACCAGCCCATAGACTCGCTCGGCGCGCGCGAAGCCCGCGATGGGAAACTCGCCGAGATCCGCCCAGTCTGCGTAGCTGGCATCGGCAAAAGCCGACGACGCTACTACGGTACGCCCAAGCCTTCCCGCGATCTTCTCCAGCCGCGCAGCGAGGTTGACCGCCGGCCCGATACAGGTGAAATCGACCCGGTCGCCGCCGCCGATA
>JAPLPC010000130.1:0-4826 GCA_026400425.1 Hyphomicrobiales bacterium
GCATGGCGCGGCGCGCAATGCCATCGACTGCGCCTTGCACGATCTCGAAGCCAAGGAGAGTGGCCGGCGCATCTGGACTTTGTTGCAAAGGCCGACGCCTGCCCCCTGCACCACCGCCTATACGATCTCGCTCGGCGCGCCCGCGGCAATGGCTGCGGCCGCAGCCAGGGCCGCGCATCGCCCATTGCTGAAGATCAAACTCGGCAGCGACGACGACATGGCGCGTATCGCGGCCGTCCGCAGCGCTGCTCCACAAGCCGATCTCATCGTCGATGCCAATGAAGGATGGACCGCGGACAACCTGGCGGCCAATCTCGAGGCCTGCCATCGGGCCGGCGTAACCCTCATCGAACAACCACTGCCAGCAGGACACGACGAGGCGCTGCTGCATGTGCAGCGGCCGATCCCGGTCTGTGCCGACGAAAGCGTGCACGATCTCGCCTCGCTCGCCGCGCTGACCGGTCGCTACGACGCGCTCAACATCAAGCTCGACAAGGCCGGCGGCCTCACCGAGGCGCTGAAGATGGCGGATGCCGCCCGTGCCATGGGACTCGATATCATGGTCGGCTGCATGGTCGCGACGTCACTGGCCATGGCGCCGGCGATGCTGATCGCCCAGGGCGCCCGGTTCGTCGATCTGGATGGACCGCTACTGCTGGCCAAAGACCGTGACGGCGGCCTGCGTTATGAGGGCAGCACGGTGTATCCGCCAGAGCCGGAGCTGTGGGGCTAAGGGCTGGTGCGCCGATGCGCGAGGCGGTGGCGAGCGCGCCAGATCACGCACACCCCCGCTAATCCCAGCGCTGCCATGACGTAATACACACCTTCGCCGTAGCGCGCATAGATCGCGCCAGACAGCACCGCCATGCTGCTCATCACCAGTCCGGTGCAGGCGGCCACATAGCCCTGCGCGCGGGCCATGACGTGCTGCGGGACGTGGTGCAGCAGCAGCCCCATCGTTCCCAACTGGGTCAATCCATACGTCGCGCCATGCAGCAACTGCACGCCGACGAGTATCGGGAGCGGCAACGTCTGCGCCGTCAATGTCCAGCGGATCAAGGCGCCGAGGCCGCCGAGCATGATCAGCGTGGCCGGCGCCCATGGGATGCGCGGCGACAGCGCGAACAGGACGATCTCGGCGAGGACGCCGAGCGTCCACAGCCCGGCGATGGTGAGGCCATCATAGCCGGCCGCCTGCCAGGTGATGGACGCGAATGTGTAATAGCCGGCATGGCTGCCCTGGATCAGCGCCGTCGCCGCGGCGATGGCGAGAAAGCCGGGATCGCGCAGCAGCGCAGTCGCCCGCGACAACACCGTACCGTCGCCCAGGGGCGCGCCGAGCGGCTGCAGTCCGAGGCTGACGAATGCCGACACCACCATCGCCGCAACGATCACCCAGACCAAATGCTGGCCATCGAGCCAATTCACCACCACGCCGCAGGTCAACGCCCCGACCACGAAAGCCGCAGAGCCCCACAGCCGCAGCGGGCCGTAACTGAAGCCGAAGCGCACCACGCCCTTCAACGCATAGCCGTCCGTCAGCGCCGCCAGCGGCGTCCACACCACGGCGGTGATGGCGAATATCAGCAGCAGCGCCAATGGATCGCGCAGCATGCCGACGAGGCCAAATCCGATGGCGGTGAGGAAAGCGCAGACGATCATGGTCTGGCGCAAGGCGTGCCGGCGCTCGGCAAAGGCCGTGATGAAGGGCAATGTCGTGAAGCGCGTGGTCGAGGGCACGGCGAGGATGGCACCTATCCACACCGGATCGATGCCGATCGCCTTCAGCCAGACCGAAAAGAAGGGCAGATAGAAGCCGCCGGAGCCGAACACCGTGCCGTAAAACATGGCCAGCCGCTGCGCGAACTTGCGAGCCACGGACGGGGCGATATGGGTGGCGGTTTCAGGTATCATCCAGAGGCACCGATCAACGCCCGCCCCAATTTACCGGGCGAGGCCGATTATGACGCGATCCGCGAAGCCTTTCTGGAAACCGCGCGCGGGCGCTGGTTCCTTGCAGAATATGCCAAGCGCAACCGCAATGCCGATACCAACCTGCTGCTCGATGCGGTGTCGCGGCTCGAAGCCGGCGTCGCCGCCCAGAAGCAACAGGCGCAAGGACTGAGCCTCGCCGCGGCGCTGGCTGCTATTCGTGCCGCCGTGCGCCAGGCCAAGGCAACGGCGATCGACGTGCTGCCGCGTCCCGAGGCCGACAACGGCGTGCAGGCCGCGGCCCGCAATGGTGCGCGCATCATTCGCGAGATCGCCATGACGATGCGCGAATGCGGCGCCGATTCCCGCATCTGCAGCCTGCTCGATACGCAGGTGCAAGCCATCGAGGCCGGTCACACGGCGCTGCAGGCGCAAACGCCGGAGAGCAGCCGCGAGGCGGTTCTCGCCAGTTACGATGCGCTGATCGAGCGGATCGAGGCGCTGGCCGACGGCGTTCCCCATTCGGCTGCCAAAGCCGACGCGCCGGCCGCCGAACAGGCACCCGAGCCACACGAGGCATCGGTGACACCGCTTTTCAGGGTGGCCGCGAGCGAAGTGTCCCCCGTCGCGGCGACGCCTGCCCCCACAGAACCGCCGCTCGCGCCGCCGCCGAGGCCGACATTCACGCCGGCCCCGGCTAACCCGGTTCAAGAAGCTGCTGCTGCGCTCGTCACGGCTCCAGCGTCCACAGACGCTTCCGCTTCGGCAGAGATGCTTGCGGACGCTGACGAAGCGATGATCGACCTGTCAGGTGGCAGTGCCGACGACGCCGATGATCTCGCGGTGCTCGATGCGGTGGCCATGGAAATGGGCGCGCTCGATGCCGATGAACTGTTTGCGTCACCGCCTGAAACGATCGCGAGCGTGCCGGCCGAACCGGCCCCGCGTCAGCCAGCCCATCCCTCGCCGACCGCGCAGGCGCACGCCGAGGACGACATGACGCTGGCCGCCATCGCCGCAGCGGCGCTGGCCCCCGTGCCGCCACAGACCGCCCAGGCGCGGGCGCCTTCTCTCGGCGCGGCACTCATCGCCAATGGCGTCATCGCCAATCCGAAAGCGCCGGCCTCCGATCCGCTGGCGCCGATCCGGCGGATGACCCAGGCTGAAAAGATCGCGTTCTTCTCATAAAGCGCGGAGGCCTCGACGCCTCGCGCCATTCACCCGCTGATAGCTTTGCTGAAAAGCCCGGGATCGACATTGCCGCCGGACAGCACGAGCACCACGGTCTTGCCGCGGGCCTCGATCCTGCCCTGCAGCAGCGCCGCCAGCGCCACGGCGCCGCCGGGCTCGACGACCAGCTTCAGGTCGCGGAAGGCAAATGCCATCGCGTCCATTACTTCCTGATCGCTCGCACTAACTGCGCCGGCCAGAAGATGCTTGTTGACGGCAAAGGTGATCTCTCCGGGCTGCTGCGCCATCAGAGCGTCGCAAATGGTGCCGCCGCCATTACCATGCGCAATCGGCTTGCCGGCCTTCAGCGACAACTCGTGATCGTGAAAGCCGGCCGGCTCGGCGACGATGATGTCGGCATCGGCGAAGCGCGCTTTCACCGCCACCGCGATGCCGCCGACCAGACCACCGCCGGACGCCTGCGCCGAGACGATATCCGGTACCAGGCCGAGCGCCGCCAGATCCTGCGCGATTTCAAGGCCGACGGTGCCCTGCCCGGCCATTACGAACACATCGTCATAGGGCGGTACCACGGTGGCGCCGCTGTCACCCGAGATTTTGCGCGCGATCGCCTCGCGATCCTCCTTGAGTCGATCATAGAGAACGACCTCGGCGCCATAGCCACGCGTCCGCGCAACCTTCATGGCCGGTGCGTCCGACGGCATCACGATGGTTGCCTTCATGCCGAGGATCTGCGCGGCCGCCGCCACGCCCTGCGCATGATTGCCGGACGAGAAGGCGACGACGCCCCTGCCGCGCGCGTCTTGCGGGATCGAGGACAGCTTGTTGAAGGCACCGCGAAACTTGAACGAGCCGGTCCGCTGCAGCACTTCCGGTTTGACGAACACGCGTCCGCCGGTCAGCGCATCGAGTGCCGGCACCGGCAATAGCGGCGTGCGGACGGCATAGGGCGCGATCACGCGCGCGGCGGCATCGATATCGGCGGCGGAAATCGGCAGGTCTGTATGTGTCATGCGCGCATGCTAGTTGGGCGCGACATCCTCGACAAGGGTACCGCAGAGCGGATGGACTCAGGCCGCGACAGGCGGCAGGCCAGCAACGGGCTTTGCATCGACGCGCAGATCGCCGCGTGCGCGGCTGATATTGCCGACGAACACCCGCGCCGAGGCTTCCCAGGTATGGTCCGCGGCGAATGCGAGACAGGCTTGTCGATCGATCTGCAAAGCCGCCAGACAAGCGGAGTGCAGATCGTTCGACAGCACGCCCACCGGGGCAGATCCGATCACATCTTTCGGGCCGGTCACCGGCAGCGCCGCCACCGGCACGCCGCTGGCAAGTGCTTCCAGCAGCACCAGGCCGTAAGTATCGGTCTTGCTCGGGAACACGAAGACATCGGCGCCGGAATAGACGCGCGCCAGAGCCTCGCCCTGCAACGCACCCAAAAATACGGCATCGGGATATTTGATCTGCAACGCCGCCCGCGCGGGGCCGTCGCCGACGATAACTTTGGTGCCCGGCAGATCGAGTGCGAGGAAAGCTTCGAGATTCTTCTCGACGGCCACGCGACCGACCGACAGAAACACCGGTTTGGCATGACCGAGATCGACGTCGCGCGGACGGAACAGATGACCATCGACGCCGCGCGGCCACAGCACGACATTCCGGAAGCCACGCTCGCGCAGCTCGTCGGCCAGCGCCGGCGT
>JAPLPC010000130.1:4840-12155 GCA_026400425.1 Hyphomicrobiales bacterium
CGCCGGCGTCGCGGCCATGACTGCAGCGCTTGGACCATGAAACCAGCGCAGTCCGGCCCAGACCCACCGCTCCGGAATCGGGAAGCGTGCCGAGATATAGTCGGGGAAACGCGTGTGGAAGCTCGTCGTGAACGGGATCTTGCGGCGACGACAATAAGCGCGCGCAGCGAAGCCGATCGGGCCTTCGGTGGCGATGTGGATGTTGTCGGGCTTGGCCGCTTCGATCATGCGCGCGATCTGCCGCCGGCGCGGAATGGCGACGCGGAGATCGCGATAGCTCGGCATGCCGAAGGTGTGAAACGTCTCGGGTGTCAGGAAAGATACGTCGACGCCGAAGCTCCTGGCGGCCTCGGCCATCATCGTCAGGGTGCGAACCACGCCATTGACTTGCGGGTGCCAGGCATCGGTCGCGACCAGGATACGCATCAGGCGGCCCTCGCCGAGGCGAGCGCCGGGACGGGTGCATCTTCTCGGGCGACGTCGGTCCAGGTGAGGATCTCGAAGCGTCCGTCCTCATGCTCGACCAGCGCGGTGCAGCTCTCCACCCAGTCGCCGCAATTCATGTAGCGGATGCCGTGCTCGTCGCGAATGGTGGCGTAGTGGATGTGGCCGCAGATCACGCCGTCGGCGCCGTGGCGCCGCGCTTCGCCGGCCAGCGTCTCCTCGAAGGCGCCGATATAGTTCACCGCGTTCTTCACCTTCATCTTGGCCCATTTCGACAGTGACCAGTAAGGGAAGCCGAACAGACGGCGAAACAGGTTGACCAGACGGTTCATCCGGATCGCGAAGTCGTAAGCCTTGTCGCCGAGATGCGCGAGCCAGCGCGCGTTCTGCACCACGAGGTCGAAGATGTCGCCGTGGATGACCAGATATTTTTTGCCGTCGACGCCCTCATGCGTCGCCGTCTCGACGACTTCGATGCCGCCGAAATGCGTGCCGTAATAGTTGCGCAGGAACTCGTCGTGATTGCCGGGGATGTAGACGACGCGCGCGCCCTTGCGGACCTTGCGCAGCATCTTCTGCACGAAGTCGTTATGCGACTGCGGCCAGTGCCAGCCCGATTTGAGCGCCCAGCCATCCACGATGTCGCCAACGAGGTAGATGGTGTCGGCGTCGTGCACGCGGAGAAAATCGAGCAGTTTTTCAGCCTGCGATCCCCGCGCTCCGAGATGGACGTCGGAGATGAACAAGGTGCGAAAGCGGTGTTCGTTGCCTTCACTCATCGCGTGTCTTTCCATGCCAGGCGGCTAGCAGAGTTGCATGACCGGACGATGACGCTACGCCGCCAGCGCCGATGCGGTTCTCTCAAAGGTCACGAGCGTATAAATGCCGAACGGTCGCAGCTTGCGGCGCTCGACGAGCAGGCTGTCACTGTTCGCCAGCGACCATGCCTGCAGCCGCGCGAACGGGAATTCCGGGCGCAGGCCGAGCGAGCGCGTCTTCTCGGCGGCCCAGCGCTCCAGCGCCGCCGCCCAGCCGGTCTCCGAATAGAGATGATTGACCAGGATGATGCGACCGCCCGGCTTCACCACGCGATGGCATTCGGACAGCACCTGCTCGGGATTCTCGACCAGCGTGATGACGAATTGCGCCACCACGCAATCGAATGTCGCGTCGGCGAAGTCCATCGCATGGGCGTCCATCTGGCGGACGTCCTTCACCCACGGAAAACGGCCGGACGCCATCTTGGCCCGGGCCTTGGCGAGCATGGGCTCGGACAGATCGATGCCGGTCACGTGCGTGCTATTGTCGTAATCCTCGAACGACAGACCGGTCCCGACGCCCACCTCGAGCACCTCGCCGCCGACCGCGCGCGCGGCTGCCGCAGCGGCACGGCGCCCTTTCAGCATGACGGGTCCGCAGACGGCATCGTAGATCGGCGCCCAGCGGGCATAAGCCGTCTCAACGATGGACTTTTCCAGGTCGAGCGTCGTCATTGAAAGTCCCGTCCAGCGGGTCCGATAGAATCGGACGATCCAAGTGCTGTTCGGCTGATATCAATGGGGGATGACAGATCGACGACAGAGTGTCGCAGCGGCTGTGCGCAGCGTCAGTCCGGGATCAATAGTATCGATGGAAATGATGCACCGGCCCGTGGCCGTGACCGACGGTGAACGTATCGGCCGCGGCGATGGCGGCGCTGACATAGGCTTTCGCCGAGCGCACGGCGTGCTCCAGATCGGCCCCCTTGGCGAGTTCTGCAGCGATCGCTGAGGACAGCGTGCAGCCGGTGCCATGGGTATTCGTCGTGAGGACGCGCGCCGATGGCAACGCCACCGTGCCCGCGTCGGTGACGAAATAGTCGGTACTCTCCGGCCCATTGCCATGGCCGCCCTTGATCAGCACCGACCGGCAGCCCAGTGCCAGCAGTCGCCTGCCCTGGGCTTCGATCTCCGTATCGCCACGTGCCATCGGCTCGTCCAGCAGGGCCGCGGCTTCCGGCAGGTTCGGCGTGACGACGTGCGCGCAAGGAATCAACACCTTGCGCAGCGCGTCGATGGCATCCGGCAAAAGCAGGCGATCGCCTGACGTCGCCACCATGACCGGATCGAGCACCACATGTTTCGGCTTCCACTTGCCAAGGCTGGCGGCGATCGCCTCGATGACGTCGCGCTGCGCCACCATGCCGATCTTCACCGCGCCGACGTCGAGATCGTCGAACACGGCATCGATCTGGTCGCTGACGAATGAAGCCGGCACCTGATGAATGCCGGTGACGCCACGGGTGTTCTGCGCCGTCAAGGCCGAAATCGCCGAGGCGCCGTAGACGCCGAGCGCGGCGAAAGTCTTGAGGTCCGCTTGAATCCCGGCGCCGCCGGAGGAATCGGACCCTGCAATCGTCAGCGCAATCGGTGTGGACATGGCAAAACTCACAGCAAATTCCGCAGAATGCAGTCGCCCTTGGTCCTAGCCCGGCGCACTCGCGCCGGCAAGCCGGGGCGATCAGCGGCTATTGCCGATGCGCCAATCTGTCCCGCAGGAATCCATGGCCGACTCCGGTTCCACAGGCTAGCGTCGAGAAAACAAACGGAGGAAACCATGTCTGTCATTCTCGATCGCCGTCATTTTCTGGCTGCGGGTACATCGGCGCTTGCGCTCCCATGGCTGTCGCGCAAGGCCTCCGCGCAGGCCGCCTGGCCGTCGAAGCAGATCCGCATGGTATGCAGCTATCCCGCAGGCGGGCAGACCGACCTGCTGGCGCGGACGTTCGGTGAATTCATCGGCAAGCAGATCGGCCAGACCGTGGTGATCGAAAACAAGGCCGGCGCCTCAGGCGCCATCGGCACCGCCGAAGTCGCGCGCGCCGAGCCCGACGGCCACACCATCCTGTGCTCGATCTCGACCACCTATGTGATGAACCGGGTGATGCTGAAGACACCCGGCTACGACATGGACAAGGATCTCACTCTGGTCAGCGTGGTCCCGGGCGCAGGGCTTCTGCTGGTCGCCAATCCGACATCGGGCGTGAAGTCGCTCGCGGACTTCGTCGCTTTCGCCAAGAGCAAGGACAAGGTCAATTTCGGAACCTACAGCGTCGGCTCGGCGCCGCACTTCACCGTCAACGAACTCAACAAGCAGTATGGTCTGAAGATCGAGCCGATCCATTATCGCGGCGAATCGCCGATGTGGACCGGTCTTGCCGATGGCTCGCTGGATTTCGCCATGGGCAGCTATTCGGCGGCGCAGTCGGTGCTGCAGAGCAATCGCGGCGTGGCGTTCGCGGTGCATTCGAAAAAGGTCGATGCCATCCCCGACGTCAAGACGCTGCCCGAACAGGGGGCGACCTCGAACTTCTTCACCGTGAGCGGCTTTTCCGGCTGGGCCGTGCCGAAAGCCACACCGCAGCCCATCGTGGACAAACTGGCGCAGCTGTTCGTGCAGGCCAATAGCGACCCCAAGATCAAGGAGGTCCTCAAGACCGTGGCGCTGGATCCCGCACTCGGCTTCAAGGAGTCCAATGCGCTGTATCAGCGCGAATTACCGGTCTGGCTCGACGCCGCAAAGGCATTGGGGCTGCAGCCGGCGTAACCAAGACCTGAGGCAGGGCCGCCGGATCCCGCCGGCCTTGCCTCGCTGGCCGTTTTGCGCTTGATGATCTCCAAACGATGATGTTCGGAGACTCCCGATGATCCCCTTCTTTGTCCAGATCAAATGCAAGCTCGGCCAATCCTATATCGTGGCCAATGCGCTGGCGGAGGCCGAGATTGCCTCGGAGATTTATTCGACCGCCGGACACTACGATCTGCTGGTGAAGTTCTACGTCGATAAGGACACCGACATCGGCCATTTCGTGAACGAGAAGGTGCAGATCCTGCCGGGCATCCAGGACACCCACACGATCATCACCTTCAAGGCGTTCTGAGAGAATTCTCGTGACGTCGATGCGCTCCCTCTCCCGCCCTTCGCGGGGGAGGGCTGGGGTGGGGGCTCTCACCGCCCGCGCTTATCGAAGCAATGACGCTTTGCATCATCGCGCTTACAGCGCGAGCGGCTTCCCCCACCCCGGCCCTCCCCCGCAACGGCGGGAGAGGGAGAAGAAAGTTACACCGCCATCTTGCGATGCCGCACCGGCATCGCCGGGCTCAGCGCTTCGGCCGCATCGATGATGGCATTCACGTCGATGCCGTGATGGCGATACAGGTCGCCGATGGTGCCGGTCTGGCCGAAATGTTCGACACCGAGCGCCTCCACGCGGTGGCCGCGCACCGCACCGATCCAGCCCAGCGTCGCCGGATGCCCGTCGAGGACGGTGACGATACCGCAATCGCGTGGCAGCGGCGCCAGCAGCGTCTCGATGTGGCTGTGGTGCGGCCCCCGCCGGTCGCGTCGATGGCGGCGCGCCGCCGTCCAGCCGGCATGCAGGCGGTCCGCTGACGTGATCGCGAGCAGACCGATATCGCGGTGGTTCTCGCCGAGCAGCCCCGTGGCCTCGATCGCTTCCGGCCCCAGCGCGCCGGTATAGGCGATCACCAGGTCGCAATTGTCGCCGGGCGCGCGCAGCCAATACGCGCCATCGACGATCTGTTGCTGCAGTTCCGGCGTCATGAATCGCTTCGGCTGTTCGATGCTCCGCGTCGAGAGCCGCAAATAGACCGAACCGCCCTCGCCTGCTGCGCGCTGCATATGCGCAAAGCCCCAGCGCATGATGACCGCGAGTTCATCGACGAAGGCCGGCTCGTAGGCGGCAAGTCCATCCTGCGCCATGCCGATCAAAGGCGTTGCGATCGATTGATGCGCGCCGCCTTCCGGCGCCAGCGTGATGCCCGATGGCGTCGCCGCCACCATGAAGCGCGCATCCTGATAGCAGGCATAGTTCAGCGCATCGAGACCGCGTTCGATGAAGGGATCGTAGAGCGTTGCGATCGGCAACAGGCGGGCGCCGTTGATACTGTGCGACAGGCCGAGCGCCGACAGCATGATGAAGAGATTCATCTCGGCGATCCCCAGCTCCATATGCTGACCTTTCGGCGAGTAATCCCAGGCGAAGGTCGACGGGATCTTCTCCTGTCGAAACAGGTCGGCATTCTCCGCTTTCGCGAACAGACCGCGCCGATTGACCCAGGCGCCGAGATTGGTCGAGACGGTGACGTCCGGCGATGCCGTCACGATACGCGACGCCAGTTCGGTCTCGCTGCGCGCGAGTTCGTTGAGGATGAGCCCAAAACCTTGCTGGGTGGACATCGCCACGGCTGGCTTGAAGGACAATGTCTCGGGCACGTCGATGACAGGGGCATCGAGGCGACGCCGGCCCTGTTGGACGAACGGCACCCGCGTCAAGAACGCTTCGAGCGTGGCCGCATCTTCGGTAAGGCCTTCGAATTTGTCCCATTCATGGCCGGGCCGGATGTTCTGATCCGCGCGCCAGGTCTCCATCTGGGCAGGCGTCATCAGACCTGCATGATTGTCCTTGTGGCCCTGGAACGGCAGCCCGACTCCCTTGATCGTATAGGCGATGAAGCAGACCGGGCGATCGTGATCGATGGCCTCGAAGGCTTCGAGCATGCTGCCCATGTCGTGGCCGCCGAGATTGGACATCAGCGCCAGCAACTCATCGTCGCTGCGCCGGTCGATCAATGCTGTGACATCTCCCTGATCGCCGATTTCGTCGTGCAGCCGCTTTCGAAACGCCGCGCCGCCCTGGAAGCAAAGCGTCGCATAGCGCTGGTTCGGGCAGGTGTCGATCCAGCGCCGCAACGCCGCGCCGCCGGGCTCGGCAAATGCCGCATCCATCAGGCGTCCGTATTTCACGATGACGACGTCCCAGCCGAAATTGCGGAACATCGACTCGAACTTTTCCCACAGCCCCTCGCGCACGACCGCGTCGAGGCTCTGCCTGTTGTAGTCGATGATCCACCAGCAATTGCGCAAGCCGTGCTTCCAGCCTTCGACCAGCGCCTCGAAGATATTGCCCTCGTCCATTTCGGCATCGCCGACCAGCGCGACCATGCGGCCTTGGCGGCGATCCTTCATCATCCCGTGGGCTGCGACATAGTCCTGCACCAGCGACGAGAACAATGTCTGTGCCACGCCGAGCCCGACGGAGCCCGTGGAGAAATCGACATCGTCGACATCCTTGGTGCGCGATGGATAGCTCTGCGCACCTTTGAAGCCGCGGAAGTTCTCGAGGTTGTCGCGCGTCTGGTTGCCGAACAGATATTGGATCGCATGATAGATCGGCGACGCATGCGGCTTCACCGCAACGCGGTCTTCCGGCTTCAACACCGAGAAATACAGCGCCGACATGATCGTGGCGAGCGAGGCCGACGACGCCTGATGGCCGCCGACCTTGAGACCATCGACGTTGGGACGGATGTGGTTGGCGTGATGAATGGTCCATGACGAGAGCCAGAGCGCCTTCGTCGCCAAAGCCGTGAGGGTGGACAGGCGGCTGGCATCGATGGTCATGGTGGTCTCCCGCGTCCGGCGTCCGGCTGACTGCGCCGGCTCGTCCTTTGAGCGCCAGTCTAGCAGCAGCGATTTTTCGAATTTTCCAATTGGCGGCGACAATCTGCCCATTATTGGGATAAACTGATCGCGACGAACCTCAATCGGATGTATTTTTTCCAATGTCAGCCCTCGACGCGATCGATCGTAAAATCCTCGCCGCGCTGCAGGCGGACAGCCGCGTCACCATGCAGGAACTGGCAGACAAGGTCGGCCTGTCGATTTCCCCCTGCCATCGCCGGGTGAAGCTGCTGGAACAGCGCGGGGTGATCTCCGGCTACCGGGCGATCCTCGACCCCGAGCTCGTGGGGACTCCGCTGTCTGCCTTCATCGAGATCACCCCGCTCGACCCGGCGCAGCCCGACAACGC
>JAPLPC010000497.1:0-6141 GCA_026400425.1 Hyphomicrobiales bacterium
AAGCCATTGAGGCCACGGGGTTTTGTGAATTGGTGCGATCGAAAGGACTCGAACCTTCACCCTGTTACGGACTGCCACCTCAAGGCAGCGCGTCTACCAATTCCGCCACGAGCGCTGGAAAAGACCGGCGGGCAAATCGCCCGGCCGGTTCGACCGGCGCCGATGTAACAAATCGATGATGGGGGCACAAGACCCGAACCGGGTTGCGGTCGCCCTGTGGCGAAAATATCTGTCTGATCTAGCGACGTTCCGGCGAGCGCGGCAGCATCTGCTTGACCTCGACCGCGATGCGGTTGCGATCGACCATCACAGACCCTGAGGCGACGGGCAGATTGTTGGCGAGAATCTTCACCTCATCCTGCTCGGTGGCGTCGAGTTCGATGATGGCGCCGCGGCTGAGGCGCATCACCTGATGCACGGGCATAGTGGTGGTGCCGAGCACGACCATGATATCTACGGAGATGTTGTCGAGGGTTGGCACGTCGGCCCCACAGTTACAGATAAAGGACCTGCGCAGGCGCGCGTCAGGATCGCATCGAGAACAGCATGTTTATGGTTAGCCAATGGTTAATGACCGCCAAACCCTCGATCTGACGCCGTTTTCGCGCGGGGCCGCCGGGCCGGCGGTGGAGTGGCGGATCGAGGATGCACCGATTCCCTATCCCGACGCCGTCGCGGCGATGGAAACGCGCGCAGCTGCGATCGCGGCCGGCGAGGCGCCCGAACTGGTATGGCTGCTCGAACACCCGCCGCTTTATACGTCCGGCACGTCCGGCAAGGCGGACGATCTGCTGGCGGCGCGATTCCCCGTATTCGAGAGCGGACGCGGTGGCCAGATCACCTATCACGGGCCTGGCCAGCGGGTGGCCTATGTGATGCTGGACCTCAAAGCGCGACGGCCGGATGTGCGCGCCTATGTGGCGGCGCTGGAAGACATGATCATCCGCACGCTCTATGCCTTCAACGTGAAGGGTGAACGGCGAGAGGACCGCGTCGGCGTCTGGGTGAACAGGCCGGACAAAGGCCAAGGGTATGAGGACAAGATCGCCGCCATCGGCGTGCGCTTGAAGCGCTGGGTCTCGTTCCACGGCATCGCCATTAATGTGGAACCGGACCTGTCGCACTTCAACGCCATTGTGCCCTGCGGGGTCGTCGATCCCCGCTACGGCGTGACCAGCCTCGTCGATCTCGGCCTGCCCGTCACCATGACGGATGTGGATGTGGCACTGCGTCAGGCGTTTGCCGAGGTGTTCGGCGAGATGCAGAGTGCGGGCATGGAAACGGCATAGTTTCGATCCGTAGGGTGGGCAAAGGCGCCCTTGCGCCGTTCCCACAATCTACGTTCGATGCAAATGTCGGTGGGCACGCTGCGCCTTGCCCACCCTACGGGTTAGAGCGTGCCCAGTTGCGAGAACGTCTCGCCTCTTGTGCGAAGCTTGAGCATGTCGGGTAGCGCATCGCTCACCACGACATGATCGACCCGTGCCGGTGGCGGACCACGGTGGCACATCTCGATCATCTGCATGACCGCATCCTGCGGGCCCGAAAATATCGCCTCGACGCTGCCATCACGGCGATTGCGCACCCAGCCTTGCAAGCCGAGCAGGATCGCCTGATCACCCGCCCAGGCGCGGTAGCCGACGCCCTGCACCCGCCCGGTGACCATGACATGGCGGATGATGCTGGACATTATGGCTTCAGCCCGAGGTAGTCGACGTTGCGCTGCTTCACCTCGGCATCGCGCATCACACGCTTCATCAGATCCGCCGAGGCGAGGTTCTTCAAATCTTTCGGCCCTGCCCCCTCGCGCACCGCCTTCAGCGTCGCATGCACTGCAGCCATCGCCGCCGAAATCGGCGCATGACCCTGGATGCAGATGCGGACGCGCTGCGCACTAAGGAAATCCCAATCGATCATGTCGTCGCTCGGCGTGCCCAGCACGATCGGCAGCGTGGTCGCCGCACTCGCCGCTTGAAGCTCAGCGCGGGTTTTGAGCCCGGTGAACATGATCGCATCAACGCCGGCGGCCTCATACGACTTGGCGCGGGCAATGGCGTCATCAACTGATGTGATCGATGCAGCACCTGTGCGGCCGACGATGACGAGCGCCGGATCCTGACGCGCACTGAGCGCGCCCTTGATCTTGCCGAGCCCCTCTTCCGCCGAAATAAGCTGCGCTTTCGCCTCGCCGTAAGCGGCGGGCAGCAGCGTATCCTCGATGGTGAGGCCGGCCGCACCGGCGGCCTCGAGCTCCTCCACCGTGCGGCGAACGTTGAGCGCATTGCCATAGCCGTGATCGGCATCGACTAGCACCGGCAGATTGCCGGCGCGCGACATCCGCCGCATCTGTTCGGTGAGTTCGGACAGCGTGATCAGCGCGATGTCGGGATCACCGAGAATGGCGAGCGACGCTGCGGAGCCTCCGAACATGCCGACCTCGAAACCGAGGTCCTCCGCAATCCGCACCGAGATCGCGTCATAGACCGATCCCGGGCGCATGCAGCGATCGCCGGACAACAGCGCACGCAATCCGTATCGGCGTTGCCGGAACGTGGTCACGCGAATTCGAGGATGAGCGCATCCACCGCCAGCGTCGCGCCGGCAGCGGCATGGATCTTCTTGACGGTGCCGTCGCGTTCGGCACGCAGCACGTTCTGCATCTTCATCGCCTCCACAACGGCGAGGGTCTCGCCCGCTTTGACTTCCTGTCCTTCGGTCACGGCAATCGAAACCACGAGGCCCGGCATCGGACACAAGAGCTTCTTGCCGGTATCGGCCTTGACGCCGATCGGCATCAGACGCGCAGCCGCCGCTTCGGCCTCGGTATAGACATTGACCGCGACCTCGTAGCCTTGATGCGCGATGCGGATGGCGGAGGCCTGCGGGCGAACCTGCATGGCAACGTGATGGCCATCGATCGTGCCATCCCAGACCGGCACACCCGGCTTCCATGCGGATTCAACGCGGTGCGCCGAGCCCGTTTTGCCGTCGGCGTTTACGAATGCCACCGTCACTGTATCGCCGTCACGGGCAACATCGAGTAGCAGTTCCTCGCGTTCGAGCCAGACTGCGCGGCGCCCGGCACGCACCACCGGACGGCCGATCATCTGGCCTGAAATCTGGCGCTTGCGCTCGCCATAGACGCTGTCGACCGCCGCCGCCACCGCGGCGATACGGCGGGCAACATCGCCTTCCGGTGCCTTGGCGGCGAAACCGTTCGGGAATTCCTCGGCAATGAAGCCGGTGGAGATATTGCCGCTGCGCCAGCGCGGATGGGTCATCAGGGCCGACAGGAATGGAATGTTGTGGCGGATGCCGTCCACATAGAAGGCATCAAGCGCATTGGCCTGTGCGTCGATGGCGGCGGCACGCGACGGCGCGTGGGTGACGAGCTTGGCGATCATCGGATCGTAATAGATCGAGATCTCGCCGCCCTCCTGCACGCCGGTGTCGTTGCGCACGGTGACGCCTTCGATATGGCTCTCGGCAGGCGGGCGATACTTCACTAGGCGACCGATCGACGGCAGGAAGTTGCGGAACGGATCTTCGGCATAGACGCGGGATTCAAGGGCCCAGCCGGTGAGCGTGACATCCTTCTGCTGTAGCGCCAGTTTTTCGCCGGCGGCGACGCGGATCATCTGCTCGACGAGATCGACGCCGGTGACGAGCTCGGTCACCGGATGTTCGACCTGCAGGCGGGTATTCATTTCGAGGAAGTAGAAGCTCTTGTCCTGACCGGCGACGAATTCGACTGTGCCGGCGCTGTCGTAGTTCACGGCCTTGGCGAGGGCGACGGCCTGCTCGCCCATCTTGCGGCGGGTGGCTTCATCGAGCAGCGGCGACGGCGCTTCCTCGATGACCTTCTGGTTGCGGCGCTGGATCGAACATTCGCGCTCGCCGAGATAGATCACATTGCCATGCTTGTCGCCGAGCACCTGGATTTCGATATGGCGGGGATCGACGATGAACTTCTCGATGAAGACCCGATCGTCGCCAAACGAAGCTTTGGCTTCGGCCTTGGCGAGGTTGAAGCCTTCGGCGACTTCCGAGGTCGAATGCGCGATCCGCATGCCCTTGCCGCCACCACCGGCCGAGGCCTTGATCATCACGGGATAGCCGATCTCGTCGGCGATGGTCACCGCGTGCTTGTCATCCTCGATGACGCCGAGATGGCCGGGCACCGTGGAGACGTTGGCAGCCGCAGCCGCCTTCTTGGATTCGATCTTGTCGCCCATCGCGGCGATGGCGCCGGGGTTCGGACCGATGAAGACGATGCCGGCCGCTTCCAGCGCGCGCGGAAACGCCTCGCGCTCGGACAGGAACCCGTAACCGGGATGAACCGCTTCGGCGCCGGTCTGCTTGCAGGCCTCGACGATCTTCTCGATCAGGAGATAGCTCTCCGCCGCGGCCGGCGGCCCGATCAGGACAGCCTCATCGGCCATCTCCACATGCAGCGCGTCACGGTCGGCTTCGGAATAGACGGCAACCGTCTTGATGCCCATCTTGCGAGCGGTCTTGATGACCCGGCAGGCGATCTCGCCGCGATTGGCGATCAGAATTTTTTTGAACATGAGCTGTCTTGCTTGCAACCTTGAGGCGGGATGGGGCCGGACCAGCCGGCAGGGCAATGTGGCATGGAGCGGCGGCCGTCACAAATCCGCAGCCGGCGAACATGCCGTGCAGCCGCGCACAGCGGCCCGAGCCGCGAAATGTCAAAGGATGTTGCCGGGCGCTGCGTCACCGCAATCTTTCCGTTGGGCCGATCGTTTTCTCCACGGCAACGGATTTCGCCTAAAACGGCCGTCCCCGCAACCTCATTTTACTGCGGGCCGCTTGCGATAAGCTCCCGATCTTGCATGGGAAAAGAACAGTTTATGTTCGCCGGCCGGGATTAGGCGGGATCATCCGGGCGGCACGTCATCACGCAAAAAACGGCGGAGCCCTGCCCCGCCGTTGTTCTATCCAATCTGGTCGTCGGGCTCACATGCCGATGTCGAACACATTCGGCAATTGCGCCAATGGCAGTGTCGCGGCCCCGACGACGGCTGCGAGCAGCGTCATGATGGTGGCGTTACTGACGCGCTTGGCGCGCATCTGTGAGGCGATCCATTCCAGCACTTCGATGTTCACACCGACGGCCTTGGTCGGCGCCCAGCTCTCGATCGCGACCTCCGGCGACAGCGCGACATCGCGCGGCGGCACCGGCAAGCCCGATGCGGAGGCAGCGTGATGCACGACGGCCTTGGCAAACAGATCGTCGAAGCGGCCACCGTCGCTGCGTTCACGCGCAGCCTCGTTGATGGCAAACAGAGCCTCGGCCTCATCACGGCTCACCGGCTGGCTGGCCAGCGCCGACGCGCCGAGAATGCGCGCACACCACGCGGCGTCATCGGCATCGAGCGCGCGCGAAAAATGAATCCGACCTCTGGTCGTGGGCCCTTCGCCGGTGATCACCCCGTCGCGGACGACGGTGAGCGCCCGCGCCGCAGCGTGGCGGTCGGCGATGGCGGACGTTTCAATGGCGCCGAATACCTCGGCAGCGGCAGCGGTGATCATTTCAAACTCTTCTATTTGCGGTGCTTTTCGGGATACCAACGAATTCCCACGAGCGGATTAACGAGCGGTTAAGAGTTCGGATCGGTCCGATTCATATCCCCAACCATTCCATTCGGTCGCCCTGAGACGTCGCTTGGTTCAGCAGGTGTGACGGTCACCTCCGGCGGCATTGCGCCGGGCGCGCGTCAACTTCGGGGCATCGCATCACGTGATGTTGCCAGGTCCGTTATGTGGCCGGTCCATCATGTCGCACCCGCCGTCGCGTCGAAGACCGTCCGCGTGAAAGGCGATGCTCCGCGGCACATGTCCGGCAGAAGGATCTTGTCCTTTTCGTGAAGCGGTTTCATTCACGCATCCGACTACCTATAATCCGGACAATATGCGCTTTCGTGCGATCCATTCCAACGTTGAGGAAACTCCATGTCTCTCCAGATCAATTCCATCGCGCCGGATTTCGAGGCTGAAACCACCCAAGGCACGATCAAATTCCATGACTGGATCGGCGATAGCTGGGCGCTGCTTTTCTCGCATCCCAAGGACTTCACGCCGGTCTGCACCACCGAACTCGGCGCATTGGCCAAGCTG
>JAPLPC010000497.1:6178-9189 GCA_026400425.1 Hyphomicrobiales bacterium
GCAGGGCGAATTTGACAAGCGGAACGTGAGGCTGATCGGCCTGTCGGTGGATCCCGTCCACAAGCATGCGCTGTGGGTCGCCGACATCAACGAGACCCAGGGCGCCGAGCCGAAGTTCCCGATGATCGGCGACACCGAGCTGAACGTCTCCAAGCTCTACAACATGCTGCCAGCCGATACGTCCGGCGGCGCTGATAGCCGTACCGCCAACGACAATGCCACCGTGCGCAACGTGTTCGTCATCGGCCCCGACAAGAAGATCAAGCTGATCCTGGTCTATCCGATGACCACCGGCCGTAACTTCCAGGAAATCCTGCGCGTCATCGACAGTCTGCAGCTCACCGCCAAGCACCGCGTCGCCACACCGGCGGATTGGGCTCAGGGCCAGGACGTGATCATCGCCGGCTCGGTGACCAATGACGAAGCCAAGACGATCTATCCGAACGGCTGGAAAGAGCCGAAGCCCTATATCCGCATCGTGCCGCAGCCGAAGTAACGCTCTAATCGATCTTTGAAGAATAGGCGCCGCGAGATGATCGCGGCGCCTCTTTTGTTTTGTGCGTCATTGCGAGGAGCCCTTGCGACGAAGCAATCCAGCCGATGAGATTTCGCGAACCCGCAATGACGGTTGCGAGGTCCGGCGTTATACTTTCGGCGCCAGCCAATCGGTGATCAAGAGCCCGAGCGTGGCCACCGTCGCAGTGACCAATGTGCCCCAGGTGATATCGACGGCGACCACCGGCCAGGTCCAGTGCTTGAGCAGCGACATCGAGGTGAGCTCGAACGTCGCGTAGCAGAAGAAGCCGAACAGCGCGCCATAGAGCAAGGTCGAGCGCCAGGTGGCGTCGCCCGGCGCGCTGACGAAGATCAGGATGCCGGCAATGTACAGGCAGTAGAACAGCACGGCCGGCGCCAGGCGGACGTCGCCGAGCATGTCGCCGACCTGCGACTGGAAGAAGCCCTTGGCGACGAAGCCGAGAAACAGAAGATCGAGCGGCAGCATGACGATGAAGGTCGCCAGATAGAGAATGACATTGCGCTTCATGGCGGCCTCCGGTCCGTTGAGGAGCGATACGACCACATACGCCTCATGTGTTAGATCCACATCATGAGCGATCAACTTCCCATCATCGTCTGGTTTCGCGACGACCTCCGCCTCTCCGATCATCCCGCGCTGCATGCCGCGACAAAGACGGGCGCGCCGGTGCTCTGTCTTTATCTCCTCGATGAGCAAAGCAAGCAGATCAAGCCGCCGCAGGCGCGACCGTTGGGCGGCGCGACACGCTGGTGGCTGGCCCAGTCGCTGCGCGCGCTGTCCGAACGGATCGCGGCGATCGGCGGCACGCTGGTGCTACGCCGCGGCGCCGCTGCGCAGGTGATCTCTGCTCTCGCCCGCGAGATCAATGCCAGTCACGTCTACTGGAACGAGATCGCGCAAGCGCCGCATCTTGCCATCGCCAGCGACGTCATCGAGGCCTTGGCGGATCTAGATATCGGCACCAAGAGCTTTCCCGGCGATCTGCTGGCGCACCCGAACACCATTCGCATGAAGGAAGGGCGCGGGCTGCGCGTCTTCACGCCGTTCTTCAAGCGCATCCTCGCGATGGGCGGCCCGGTGAAGCCCGTGCCCGCGCCGAAGAAGCTCATCGCTGCGCCGGCCGTGAAGAGCGACAAGCTCAGCGACTGGCAGCTCGCGCCGAGCAAACCGGATTGGGCAGGCGGCCTGCGCGAGACCTGGACGCCGGGTGAAGTTGCGGCGCAAAAGCATCTCAAGCGCTTCCTCGCCGATATTCAGGGCTATGCCGGCGATCGCGATCATCCCGACCGCGACGGGACGTCGCGGCTGTCGCCGCATCTGCGCTTCGGCGAGATCAGTCCCCGGCAGATCTGGCACGCTGCGCAATTTACGGCCACCGAACATCCGAAGCTGCAAAGCGACGTCGGTAAATTCCTCAGCGAGCTTGGCTGGCGCGAGTTCTGCCGGCATCTGCTGTTCGACATTCCCGATCTTGCAGCCCGCAATTTGCAGGAGTCGTTCGATGATTTCCCGTGGAAGAGCGATGCCGAGGCGCTGACCGCATGGCAGCGCGGTCGTACCGGCTATCCCATCGTCGATGCCGGCATGCGCGAGCTCTGGCACACCGGCGTGATGCACAATCGCGTGCGTATGGTGGTCGCGTCCTTCCTCGTGAAGCACCTCTTGATCGACTGGCGCGATGGCGAGGCATGGTTCTGGGATACGCTTGTCGATGCGGATGTCGGCAGCAATCCCGCCAACTGGCAGTGGGTCGCGGGCTCCGGCGCCGATGCCGCGCCCTACTTCCGCGTCTTCAATCCGATCCTTCAGGGCGAGAAGTTCGATCCGAACGGCGACTATGTGCGACGATGGGTTCCAGAGCTTAATAACTTGTCAGCAAAACTCGTTCATCAACCGTGGACGGCAACACCGACACAGTTGAAGGACGCAGGTATCAAACTCGGAAGCGACTATCCGATGCCGATCATCGACCACAAACTCGGTCGCGATCGCGCGTTAAAAGCGTATAAAACGATACGAAGTAGTTGACGACATATCGCCTGCTCTTCAACACATCACCGAATCGGACTAACGTGACATGGTCGATAACCGCTGGGGGACGCAATGACTGATGACACTCCGATCATCGAACAAGTGACGGATGCGCCGAGCAGCGCCGCCGGTGCGACTAACGAACCGGCCACCTCGGTGGTCGCAAAAGCTCCAAAGGCCGCGAAGAAAGTTGCAAAGAAAGCGACTGCGGCCAAGAAGAAGTCCACCAAGAAACCTTCTGCGAAGACAGCTTCGAAGAAGACAACCAAGAAAGCGAGACCACCTATGGCTAAGAAAGCTGCGAAGAAGACCGTGAAGAAGGCTGCCAAGAAGACCGTCAAGAAGGCCGCTGCCAAGAAGACTGTCAAGAAGGCCGCTGCCAAGAAGACCGTGAAGAAGGCTCCGAAGAAGGCCGCCAAGAAGGTCGCCAAGAAGACCAAGA
>JAPLPC010000497.1:9220-10030 GCA_026400425.1 Hyphomicrobiales bacterium
AGTAATCTTCTTCCTCTCAGATGTGAAAGCCTCCGGTTCCAAGTCCGGAGGCTTTTTCATGTCTGGGTGTTGCTGATGGCCGTAGGGTCGGGAAAGCGTCGCGTGCCCCACCATGCCCGCCGCGCCGAAATGAGGGCACGGCGCCGCGCGCCTTTGCTCACCCTACTGGTCTAAAATCTAGCCCCTTATGCCTTGGCGCGGTTCACCAGCAGCACCGCAGCAGCGCAGGCGATCATGCCGACGATGGCGACCGCATCGAGCGTCTCGCCGAACAGCACGAAGGCCATCAGCGCCGTCACCGCCGGCACCAGATAGAACAGGCTCGCGACCTGGCTCGAGGCCTGACGGCGCAGCAGCCAGTACAGCAGCCCCACTGTGCCGATCGACAGCACGATGGCCAGCCACGCCACCGACAGCACGAACTCCGGCGTCCAGTGGATGACGCGCGTCTCGAACAGAAACGCGCCGATCCCGAGCATCACCATCGCCGCAGACTGCTGCACGAAACTCCCCACCCGCCAATCGGTGCCGCCGCAAAAGCGCTTCTGATACAGCGTGCCGATGGTGATGGTGACCAGCGACAGCCCCGATGCCGCCCAGCCCCAGCCGGCATTGCCGGACATCGGGCGCCCGTGCAGCACCATGAGCACGCCGCCGAGACCGAGCACGAGGCCGCCCCATTGCAGCGGCGTCACGCGCTCGCCGAGAAAACGGCTGGCAAGGATCGAGGTGAGGATCGGCTGCAGGCCGGGGATGATCGCCGACAATCCGACCGGCACCGCATGCGCGATCGCCAGCACGGTGCCGGCG
>JAPLPC010000497.1:10067-11206 GCA_026400425.1 Hyphomicrobiales bacterium
ATGTTGTGGCCGATGCCGGCGCGATCCGGCCAGGCCGGCCGCGTGACTGCCACGATGACACCCATGATCGACGCAGCGACGATCATCCGCACGGTGAGATAGGTCAGCGGCTCGGCGCCGGTGAGGACATATTTCGTGCCGATGAAACCGGTGCTCCATAGCAGCACGAACACCAGCGGGGTCGCCCAGGCCATGAGGGCATTTGTCTCTTTATTCATGGGCTGCTCAGTGCCTCATCATATGCTATGCGGCAATGGATGATTGCGCTGGCCTGCCCGGCTCCGATCACAAGCCAGATACTCGTTGGATCATGAGGACATCGCCATGGACGTTCGCGCCGCTGTTGCCATTGCCGCCGGCAAGCCGCTTGAGATCACCACCGTGCAGCTCGACGGCCCGCGCGACGGCGAAGTGCTGGTGGAGATCAAGGCCACCGGCATCTGCCACACCGACGAGTTCACGCTGTCAGGCGCCGACCCGGAGGGACTGTTCCCCGCCATTCTCGGTCATGAAGGCGCCGGCATCGTTCGCGAGATCGGCCGCGGCGTCACCTCGGTGAAGCCCGGCGACCATGTCATCCCGCTCTACACGCCGGAATGCCGGCAGTGCCCGTCGTGTCTGTCGCGCAAGACCAATCTGTGCACCGCGATCCGATCGACCCAGGGCCAGGGCCTGATGCCGGACGGCACCTCGCGCTTCTCGCTCGAAGGCAAGCCGGTGCATCACTATATGGGCACCTCGACCTTCGCCAATTACACCGTGCTGCCGGAGATCGCAGTGGCGAAGATCCGCGAGGACGCACCGTTCGACAAGGTCTGCTATATCGGCTGCGGCGTCACCACCGGCGTCGGCGCGGTGTTCAATACCGCCAAGGTGGAGCAAGGCGCCAAGGCCATCGTGTTCGGCCTCGGCGGCATCGGCCTCAATGTGCTGCAGGGCCTGCGCCTCGCGGGTGCCGACATGATCATCGGCGTCGACATCAACAATGACCGGAAGGCCTGGGGCGAACGCTTCGGCATGACGCATTTCGTCAATCCGAAAGAAATCGGCGGCGATATGGTTCCCTACATCGTCAATCTTACCAAGACACCGGCCGACCAGATCGGCGGCTGCGACTACACGTTCGAATGCATCGGCAA
>JAPLPC010000516.1 GCA_026400425.1 Hyphomicrobiales bacterium
CGCCGTGGTGCCGGATGGTGCGCGCGTGCCGTATCCCGCATTCACCGAAGACTTCCAGTTCGAGGTCGAACTGGTGCTGGCGATCGGCGAACCCGGCCGCGATATTGCGGTGGAAGACGCGCTCGAACACATCTGGGGTTATGCCGTCGGCATTGATCTCACCCGCCGCGACCGCCAGCGCGATGCGCGCGACATGCGATTGCCCTGGGAGATGGGCAAGAGCTTTGATGCATCCGCGCCGTGTGGCGTCATCGCGCCGGCGCGCGATGCGCGGCATTTCAACAATTGCGCGATCACGCTGTCGGTCAATGGCATCGAAAAGCAGCGCGGCGACATCGGCCAGATGATCTGGAGCGTACCGGAGATCGTGGCGCAGCTGTCGAAGCAGATGAAGCTGGAGCCGGGCGACCTGATATACACCGGCACGCCCGCCGGCGTCGGCGCGATCGTGCCCGGTGACGTCATCGATGCACGGATCGAGGGATTGCCGTCGCTCGGCATCACCATCGTCGCGGCGGAGGAGTGAGCATGCTGCCGACCGAACGCATCTCCTATTCGCCGATCGATGGCCGTCCGCCGCTGAAGCTGCCCGATGGCAAGCGCATGGCGGTGTGGATCATCGTCAATGTCGAGGAATGGGACGCCAAGCAGCCGATGCCGCGCACGGTGCTGACGCCGCCGGCCGGCGGATCGCCGTCGCCGGACGTGCCGAACTGGGCCTGGCACGAATATGGCAACCGCGTCGGCTTCTGGCGGATGCTGAAAGTGTTCGACGACTACAAGCTGCCGGCGGCGCTGGCGATCAATGGTTCGGCCATTGCGGCCTATCCGCCCATCGTCGAGGCGGCGAAGGCGCGCAATTGGGAATTCATGGGCCAGCGAGGATATCCGCAAGACCGCGGATGTGATCGAGGGCGTTACCGGCAAGCGGCCGCGTGGCTGGCTCGGGCCTGGGCTCACCGAGACATGGGAAACGCCGGACCTGCTGAAGCAGGAAGGCTATGATTACGTCTGCGACTGGGTGCTGGACGATCAGCCGGTCTGGCTGAAGACCACCACGTCGCCCATCGTCAACATTCCCTATACGCAGGAATGCAACGACGTCGCGATGATGCTGATCCAGCACCACAAGGCGTCGGAATACTACGATCGCGCCATCGATCAGTTCGAACAGATCTATGAGGACGCCGCCGACAGCGCCCGCGTGATGGCACTGGTTGTGCATCCCTACATCATGGGGGCGCCGCATCGCCTCAAGCATTTCCGTCGCATCTTCGAAACCGTCGCGAAGAGGCCGGACGTCGCCTTCATGACCGGCGAGCAGATTCTCGATTGGTATCTCGACGTCGGGCCGAAAGCTCCGGCGGCATAGGGCAGGCAAAGTCACAAGGCATGAGCCTCTTTCAAATCCTCAACGGCCTGACTTTCGCGGCACTGCTGTTCGTGGTCGCGAGCGGTTTCACGCTGATCTTCGGCCTGCTGCGCATCGTCAATCTCGCGCATGGCGCGCTGTATCTGTTCGGCGGCTATATCGGCTACAGCGTGGCGTTGAAGACCGGCAGCTTCGTCGTCGGCGGTATCGGCGCCATGGTGGCGATTGCCGCGATCGGCTTCGTGCTCGATCAGGGCCTGTTGCGCTTCGTGCGCGGCAATGAGCTCAGGCAAGTGCTGCTGACGCTGGGCGTCGCATTCTTCCTGAACGATCTCGCATTGGTGATCTGGGGCGGTGACAGCTTCACCGTCCCGATCCCCGAACTGCTGCGCGGTGGCACGCGGGTATTCGGCACCTTCTATCCGATCTATCGCCTGTTCGTGCTCGGCATGGGCGTCTTCGTCTTCGTCGGGCTGTGGTTGCTGCTCAACCACACCCGCTTGGGCGCGCTGATCCGCGCCGGTGTCGATGATGCCGAGATGGTCGAAGCATCCGGCGTCAATATCCGCCGCGTCTTCCTGTTCACCTTCCTGTTCGGTTCGGCGCTGGCCGGCCTGGGCGGCTTGATGGGTGGCGCGTTCCTGTCACTGTATCCCTCGGCAGATGCGGAAATCCTGACC
>JAPLPC010000088.1 GCA_026400425.1 Hyphomicrobiales bacterium
GAGAATTGGGGGACATATGTGGCGGTTCACGCCTACACCCCGAAGGCCGTGCGGCAAGCGATCGAGGCAGGTGTGAAATGTATCGAGCACGGCCAGTTACTCGATGAGCCGACGGTCGCCCTGATGGCCGAGAAGGATGCTTGGTGGAGCCTGCAGCCGTTCCTTGATGATGAGGACGCAACACCGTTCGCAGCGGGCACCCCCAATCGCAAGAAGCAATTGCAGATGTTCGCGGGCACCGACAACGCGTACAAGTTGGCGAAACAGTACAAGCTGAAAACCGCATGGGGCGCGGATACGTTGTTCGATGCCAAAGTCGCGTCTCGCCAAGGCGCGCAACTGACGAAGTTGACCCGCTGGTATCCGCCCATCGACATTCTCAAGATGGCGACATCGGTCAATGCCGAATTGCTTGGAATGTCGGGATTGCGCAGTCCTTACGCCGGCAAACTCGGTGTGGTGCAGGAAGGCGCGCTGGCTGATCTCTTGCTGATGGACGGCGACCCGATCGCGAACATCAAGCTGATCGAAGATCCCGAGAAGAACCTGCTCGTCATCATGAAGGATGGCGTTCAATACAAGAACACGCTGGCGTAGGACGCAATCGCCAAGCGAACCGGCGCGGCTATGTCGGCGCAGCGAGTGCGGCCTAACTGTCGTCCTCGCGGCGACGCTCGCTGGCGGCGTCCAGTTGGCTCAGGGCGTCCTGATTGTCCGCTGCCCTGGCGTCGTCGATATAGGCAATCAGCAGACGGTTGATGGCATTGGCGTCCAGCAGGCGCAAATCGGCTGGCAGGATCCAGCCGTCGAAGTAGCGGTCGGTGTAACCGACGGCGCGATCTCGCTCCTCCACCCAATTCGGGCCGGCAAGCCCGACCGGATCGCGCTCCCAATAGCAGGAGATCAATCCTCCGCTTTGCACGATGCGTCCGAGAATGCGCTGCCCGTCGCGAGGCGCCTCACTCATCGGCCGAACAAACTGCCCGTATTCCCTCAGAATTCGCTCGACCTGCATTCAAGGCGCTTCCATTTGCGGAGAGGCGCCGATGGGCACCGCGTCAACGGGTAATCGAATCCGAGGGACTTTGTTTCGATCGCGCCAACGGAAGCCTGCGGCTTGATGACCCGATGGTCTGTCAGGGCGTACCACATTGGCGAGCAAGTGATTCTCGCGGCTTGGCGCGCCCGCTGGATCGGCAACCGGCAAACCGGGGCCGCCCCGATCACGACGGTCCGTTTTTGAACGATAATAATTTGGGACCGATCCATCGCGACGGCCTGTCAGAGCGACGTAAACCGCTGGAAATTAACGGTTCTTTCAATTTAAATTAAGTCGTTGCTAAGCATGATTTTGCGGTGCGTCTCATCTTGTCGGGTTGTAGTCCGCTGTGGCGGATGGGTGACAGCATTTTGTGCAGAACCCGTCTATCTCGACGCCATAGGACGGAGCCCAAGCGCGCCCCGCTCTAAAAAAATGGTTTTCTGGAGAAGACAAATGAAGAAGTTCCTGCTGGGCACCGCCGCCCTCCTCGCCATGGGCGCCTCGGCTTCGGCCGCTGATCTGGCCGCCCGTCCCTACACCAAGGCTCCGGCTTACGCCGCTGCCCCGATCTATAACTGGACCGGCTTCTACATCGGCGGTCACGTCGGTGGCGCCTTCAACGGCAACAGCGGCTTCGGCGGCACCTCGGACAATTCCGACGGTCGCTTCCTCGGCGGCGTGCAGGCCGGCGCTGACTATCAGTTCGCTCCGAACTGGGTGATCGGTGTGGAAGGTCAGTACAGCTGGGTCGGCAACAACAACACGAACATCGCGTTCGTTGGCGCTGGCGTTCCTGTCGGCACCGGCTACAATCTGAACCAGAAGGGTCTGGCGTCGGTCACCGGCCGTCTCGGCTACACCTGGGGTCCCGCACTGCTCTACGTGAAGGGTGGTTGGGCTTATCAGGACGCCACGGAAACCCTGTTCACGCCGGTAGCCGCTGCGTTCGCGACCACCACCAAGGACAACGGTTACACCGTCGGCGCCGGCCTCGAATACATGTTCACCCAGAACTGGTCGGGCAAGGTCGAGTACCAGTACTACGACTTCGGCAGCACCACGATCACTGCTCCGGCCTACCTGGCCCAGTTCGGTTCGTCCAAGAACGACCAGCACGTCGTCAAGGCCGGCCTGAACTACCGCTTCAACTGGGGTGGCCCGGTCGTCGCGAAGTTCAGGCTCTCTGATTACGGAAAGGCCGGCGGAAACGTCGGCCTTTTTGTTTTGCTACTCTGCCCGCCGTCACCGCGGATGTTTGCGTCTCATCCACCGTCGACCGTCCCTTTACTCTTCGCTAACCGCATGCTCGCAGCATCCGCTCGGGACCGCGTGTTTACGTGAATGTTAACCGGTAACAGCATACTCATCGCACGATCCGCCGGCATCACCGCGGACGTGGGGGAGTCATGCAAGTGAAGTCGGTTCTCGGCACAATCGGGCGCATCCGTAGCGCGCGTCCACGCTTCGGCATTCGCGGCAGCCTGTTCGCGGCTTTCGCCGTCATTGCCGGCATGGCGATCCTGATCAGCGTCGGCGCTGGCGCCATCCTCGGGCAGCTCGGCCAGATGATGACCGAGCTCAACGGCCGCGACATTCCGAAGCTGACCGCCAGCCTCGAACTGGCCACCGCCAGCGAAAGCCTCGCCAGCCAGGGCCCGATGCTGCTCGCATCCCCCTCCGCCGACATCCTGAAGGACCGTTCGCAGCGCATGCGCGCCACCCATAAGGTCGCCGTCGACAAGCTCGACGCGATTGCCAAGCTCGGCGCCGACAAGGCCGTCGTCACAGCGCTCGGCGAATCGGTCAAAAATATCGAGGATACGATCCGCAGCCTCGGCGCTGCGACTCAGGAAAAAATCGACGCTGCCGTCCAGCACGAGAAGCTCTATAACGCGGTGCGCGCCTGCCGACGCCCAGACCGGCATGGACGCGACCTTGCGCGCCGTCGTGTTCTCGGCCGAGGATTCCGGCGAGGCCTCCCGCATCATCGTCCAGGTCGGCAATGTCGTCGCCGACACCAATCTGATTTCGTCGGATCTGATGGGAGCGCTGTCTGCCGGCACCGGCGAAGCGCTGTCGCCCATCGAGGATAGCTTCAAGACCGCGCAAAAGCGCGTGAAGGACAATCTCGCAGCGCTCGATGGCGCCATCAGCAGCATTCCCGAACTGCGTAAAGCCGCCGGGCAACTGCTCGCGCTCGGCGACGGGAAGGACGGCGTGTTCAAGGTTCGCCAGAAGGAAATCGATACGCTCGAATATGGCGCGCTCATTCTCGACGAAACCCGCAAGCTCAATGCCGGGCTCGGCAGCAGCGTGAAGCAGCTGGTCGAGAACGTCCGCACCGAGACCGATGCGGCGACCGCGAAAGCGCAGACCGCTATCGCGCTAGCGACGCAGATCATGCTCGCGCTCGGCGCCTTGACCCTGATCGGCTCGGCGTTGTTCGTCTGGCTCTATGTCGGCCGCAGCATTCTGCGCCGCATCGCGCAGCTGCAGCAGGCGATGCAATTGCTGTCGAGCGGCGACCTGGAAACCAGGATGGCCCGCAGCAAGCAGCAGGATGAAATCACCGTCATGGCGGACTCGCTGGAAGTGTTCCGCGAAACCATGATCAGTGCGCGCCATATGAGCGCCGAACAGGATCGCGACCGCCTCGCCAAAAACGAGCGCGCTGCACGCGTCGAAGCACGCATCCACGATTTCGAGGGCAAGGTGCGCAACGCGCTGGCGAAGCTGCAGACTGCGGCCGACTCCATGCAGAGCACCGCGCAGGACATGTCATCCACCGCCGATCGCTCCAGCGCCCTGGTCAACGCGGTCGCAGCTGCCGCCGAGGAAACCTCGGTGAACGTGCAGACAGTGTCGGCCGGCACCGAGGAGCTGACATCTTCGATCTCCGAGATCAGCCGTCAGGTCGTCAACTCCTCGCAGATCGCAGCCAAAGCGGTCAACGAGGCCGGCACTACCGATGCGACCATGCAGGGGCTCGCCGAAAGTGCCACCCGCATCAGCGTCGTCATCGATCTGATCCAGACCATCGCCTCGCAGACCAACCTGCTCGCGCTCAACGCCACCATCGAGGCCGCGCGCGCAGGCGACGCCGGCCGCGGTTTCGCGGTGGTCGCGTCCGAAGTGAAGAGCCTGGCCGATCAGACCGCCAAGGCGACCGACGAGATCCGCACGCAGATCGGCGCCATGCAACAGGTGACGTCGGTTGCCGTCGGCGCCATCCGCAGCATCGGCCAGACTATCACCGAGATCAACGAAGTCAGCACGGCCATCGCCACAGCCGTCGAGCAGCAAGGTGCCGCGACACGCGAGATCGCGCGCAACATCCAGCATGCGGCGGGCGGTACCAGCGAAGTGTCGAGCAATATCGTGGGCGTCAGCGATGCGTCCACGCAGGCGGGCGTTGCTGCCAACGAAGTGCTTGGCGCATCGGGCGAGTTGCGACGCGAGGCCGATACGCTGCGCGGCGAGATCGACGAATTCCTCGCCAGCATCCGCGCCGCCTGACGCACACGAATTCTTGAATCGCCGCGCGTGGTGACACGCACGGCGATTGCTTGCGCTCTCCGTTGAAATCATGGGAGTGGTCCCGCTGCGGCCCCACGTCATCGGGCTGCGCAAGTTGCGAGGATTTTTTCATGCCGACATCATCCATCACATCGATCCATCAGCCGCGTCACGACTGGCAGCGGCACGAGGCCGACGCGCTCTATGCGCTGCCGTTCTCCGATCTGGTGTTCCAGGCGCAGAGCATCCATCGCACCAATTTCGATCCCAACCACATCGAGACCGCGAGCCTGCTCTCGATCAAGACCGGCGGCTGTGCAGAGGACTGCGGCTACTGTTCGCAAAGCGCGCATTACGACACCGGCCTCAAGGCCACCAAACTGATGGACCGGGACGCCGCGGTGGCCACCGCGCAGCGCGCCAAGGACGCCGGGGCCAGCCGCTTCTGCATGGCGGCCGCCTGGCGCAATCCGAAAGACAAGGATCTCGATCGCGTCTGCGACATGGTGAGCGCGGTGAAGTCGCTCGGCATGGAAACCTGCGCGACGCTCGGCATGCTGACCGACGATCAGGCGAAG
>JAPLPC010000420.1:0-9329 GCA_026400425.1 Hyphomicrobiales bacterium
CGGTAGGCCATGTCGTGGCTGATCCAACTCTCGAACCACGCCAGGCCGGCGGCTACGATGGCAATGACGGGCACGCCAATGGCGAGGGTGGCGACCGTGTCGGACATGCCCGGGACACCGGCCGCCCCGGCGAGGATGCCCGAGGTCACGCCCAGTGCAACCGATGCCGCTGCCCCGAGGATGCCTGCAACCAAGGTGATGGACAGGCGTATCCACTGTGGGCGCACGAGTTGCAAGAGACGCCACCCAGTCTCGATCGCACCGGCATCGTCAGCATCAGCCTCGGCAACCGCCGTCGTGCCCACCTTGGATACGGACGCGACCCGTTCGGGTTCGGTGGGCGACCGGGCTGGAGTGGCATCGGCGGGAACGAAATCCGCGGTGTCTTCGATGGCATACGCGACCTCTTGCGCGGCGACGAGGCGCGCGAAAGCCCCATCGCGTTGGCGCAGGTCTGCGGGGGAACCGGCTTCGACGACCTGGCCACGGTCTAGCACCACCACTTGGTCGCACTGCGACACGGTCGAGAGACGGTGCGCAATCACGATGGTGGTGCGGTTCTGGCAGAGATGCTCGATGGCCTCCTGCACCGATTTCTCGGATTCGGAGTCGAGCGCCGCGGTGGCCTCGTCGAGCAGGATCAGCGGCGCGTTTTTCACCAGCGCGCGGGCAATGGCGATACGTTGGCGCTGGCCGCCTGACAGCGAGGTGCCGTGTTCGCCGACCGGGGTCTCGTAGCCCAGCGGGAAGCTCAGGATGAAATCGTGGGCGCAGGCGGCCTTAGCGGCAGCCATTATCTCGTCCTCTGTCGCGCCTGGTTTACCGAATGCGATGTTGTCGCGAATGCTGCCGCGGAACATATAGACGTCCTGGCCGACATAGGCGGTCTGGCCGCGCAGCGAGCGGCGGGAGACGTCGGCGATGCGCTGGCCGTCGATGACGACCTCGCCCTCGCTGACTTCATACATGCGCAGCAACAGCGCCAGCACCGTGGACTTGCCGCCGCCGGAGGGACCGACCAGCGCAGTGATCTTGCCGGGCTCGGCGACGAAGCTCATGCGGTTCAGCACGATCTCGCTCGGCCGATAGCGGAAGGTGACGTCGCGCAATTCGACGCGTGCCTCGGTCAGTTTCAACGGAGGCTTGTGATCGTCATTGGGTTCGGTGGCCGGACTGTCGACGATCTCGAGCAGTGTATGCGCACCGATCAACTGGCTGTTGAGGTCGATGTTCAGCCGCGCGAGGCGCTTGGCCGGCTCGTAAGCGAGCAGGAAGGCCGTGATGAAGGAGAAGAACTGGCCGGGCGTGGCGCCCATCGCCACCACGCGGTAGCCGCCATACATCAGCGCGCCGGCAATGGCGAAACCGCCAAGGGTTTCCATCAGCGGCGACGAGCGGCTGGAGACGCGCGCCATCTTGTTGGCATTCTGCTCCACCGCACTGATGCTGGCATCCATGCGGGCCTGCATCGTCTGTTCCAGCGTGAACGCCTTGACGGTGCGGATGCCCTGCAGCGATTCCTGCATGACTTCGAGAATTTCGCTGGTTCCGGTGAACTGGTTGCGCGCGAGGCCCTTGATGCGGCGCACCAGCTTGCGCAGCACCAGGATCGCCGGCGGCGCCACCAGGAAACCGGTGATCGCCATGTAAGGGTCCTGCATAACCATCACGCCGACCAGCGCGATGAGCGATAACAGATCGCGGCCGACGGCATTGATCAGAAGGTTGAGCACCTGCGTCACCGAATTGGCGCCGGCGGTGAGCCTCTGCAGGAACTCGGAAGAGTGCCGCTCGGAGAAGAAGCCGATGCTCTCGCTCATCAGCTTGGCGAACAGCCGGCGCTGATTGTTGGCGACGATGGCATTGGAGATCTTGGACAGGATCACCGTATGGCCGTAGGTCGCAGCACCCTTGATCAGGAAGATGATGACGACGAAGCCGGAGAACAGCGCGATGCGCTCGATACTCTTGTCCACATAGGCCTGGTTGATGACCTCGCCGAGCATATAGGCGGAGGCGGCGGTAGTGGCAGCGGCGACAGCCATGAGCAGGAAGGCAGCCAGATATTGGCGCCAATAGGCTTTCGCCTGCTCGGCGACGAGGCGGCGGATCAGCTGCCAGGCGCCATGGGGATCGTCGGTGATTTTACGTGTTGCTTTGGCCATCCGCGGTCCAGAGGCGCATGACGGGCGGCCGGGAGAAAGTCCTGCCAGCGGCCTGTCTGCGTTGCGAAACAGCCGCCTGATTGCCTGTTAAAGCGAGGATTTTCAAGCCAAATCCGGGCTAGTCAGGACTTTGTTAACCTACCGGCCGAACCACGGCGCGGGCCGAAATCAGGCCGATTGGGCCATCAGTTCGATGCCAAAACGCTCCCGCGCGAGCTTTTCCTCCCAGGCGAGCGCATGGCGGGCGATGGTCTGAAGATCGTCATATTGCGGTGTCCAGTTGAGTGTCGCGCGGATCCGTGAGGTGTCGGCGATCATCGTCATGATGTCGCCCTCGCGCCGCGGGGCGTATTGGACCGCGAAATTGCGGCCGGACGCGCGGCGCACCGCCTCGATGGTCTCGAGCACCGAATAGCCCCGGCCATAGCCGCAATTCAGCGTGGTGGAGGTGCCGCCGTCGCGCAGATAGCCGAGCGCGGCGCGGTGTGCCTGCACGAGATCGCTGACATGGATAAAGTCGCGGATGCAACTGCCGTCCGGCGTCGGATAATCGGTGCCATAGACATCGATCTTGTTGCGCTGGCCGGTGGCGGCTTCGACGGCGATCTTGAGCAGATGCGTCGCGCCCATGGTGGCTAAGCCGGTACGGCCTTGTGGATCGGCGCCGGCGACATTGAAGTAGCGCAGCACGACGAATTCCATGCCATAGGCCGGCGCGATATCGTGCAGCATGATCTCGGTCATCAGCTTGGATGAACCGTAAGGCGACAGCGGCCGCGTCGGTGCATCTTCCGCGACCGGAGTGGTGTCGGGATTGCCGTAGACCGCCGCAGTTGATGAGAAGATGAAGCGCTTGACGCCGCATTTCATGGCGGCATTCAGCAGATTGCGCGAGGTGCCGGTGTTGTTGCGATAGTAGCTGAGCGGATCGCGCATCGACTCCGGCACCACCACCGAACCGGCGAAATGGATGATGCTATCCACGCCATGGGCTGCGATGACGCCCTCGACGAGATTCTCGTCGGCGACATCCCCGATGAACAGTGGCACGCCTTCGGGCAGATAGGTCGAGAAGCCGGTGGACAGATTGTCGATGACAACGACACTCTCGCCGGCTTCCACCAGCGCATGCACCATGTGACATCCGATGTAACCGGCGCCGCCGGTGACCAGAACCGTCATGTGGATCTCACTCTCCCGTTTGGAGAGACGATAGACGTTCGGCGGTGAAGAGCGGGTTTCCCCGCGGGGATACTGGTCTCTATGCTTAATGTTACGTATAGGAACCGGGGTAAAACGGAGTCCTCTGTGCCGATTGCAGGCAAAACAGCCGATAAACTGCAGGTAATCATCACCAATCTGCATTGGCGCTATTCCGGTGTGACGGCGACCAACCGCATGGTGGCGCCGAAACTTGCTGCGATGATCGATGCGGCCTGGCTCGGCTCCGACATTCCTGACGGGATTGCTCGCCTGAGTTTCGGCGGACTCCTGAGATTGTGGATGCGACGGACGCCGGTCATCTGGCATGCGCGCCGCAACAACGAGATGATAGCCGGTGTCGTTCTCCGCGCGCTCGGCTGGCCGCTGAAGCTGCTGTTCACCTCGGCGGCGCAGCGCCATCACAGCTGGATTACGCGCTGGCTGATCCGTCGCATGGACGCGATCATCGCCACGTCGGATGCATCCGCGTCCTATCTCAAGCGCGAGGCGACGGTGGTGACGCACGGCGTCGATACCGAGCGCTACGCACCGCCCGCCGACCGTGCCGCAGCCTTTGCCGAATCGAAGTTGCCGGGCCGCTACGCCATCGGCTGCTTCGGTCGCGTGCGCGCGCAGAAGGGCACGGATCTGTTCGTCGATGCCATGTGCGCGCTGCTGCCGCATCATCCGGAATTCTCGGCGGTCATCGTTGGCGCCATCACGCCGGACCAGATCGGCTTTGCCAATGAGTTGCGCAGGACGATCGCAACTGCGGGCCTGCAGGATCGCATCATCATCACCGGCGAGTTGGAGATCGCGGAGGTCGAGCGCTGGTATCGGCGCTTGACGATCTACGCCTTCACCTCGCGCAACGAGGGGTTCGGCCTCACGCTCATCGAGGCGATGTCGGTCGGCGCAGCACTCGTAGCGACCCGTGCCGGTGCTGCCGAAATTGCAGTGGAGGAGGGTGTGACGGGAACGCTGGTGCCGACGGGAGATGCGCAAGCGCTCGCGGATGCCATCGCTCCGCTGATGCGCGATCCCGATGTTGCGCATGCCATGGGTGAGAGCGGACGGGCGCGCGTGCTCGACAAATTCAGTCTCGACGCCGAAGCACGCAACATCGCTGCGGTTTATCGCAGGCTCGTCTGACCGGCCAAAATATCCGCGACAAAGGCATCGAGATCGCCGCCGGCAAACAGAAAGCCGGGAAGATGCGCGGCGGTTGCGGCTTCGATGTCGCTGTCGCGATCGCCGATCACGAAGCTTCCTTTGGTCACCACGGGCCAGTGCTGCATCAAATCCAGGATCATGCCGGGCTTCGGTTTGCGCCACGGATGATCTTCGAGATAGCCTTCGACAGTCCCGCTCGGATGATGCGGGCAGTAGCGGACATCGTCGATCACAGCGCCGTCCTTGGCGAGTTCGCTGCGCATCCAGTCGAGCAGTGTGTTGAGCTCGGCTTCGCTGAAATAGCCCCGCGCGACGCCGGATTGATTGGTGAAGACGAAGACATGATAGCCGGCATCGTTGAGCCGCTTCACTGCCTTCGCCGCATTCGGCATCCAGCGGATTTTCTCGGGGTGGCCGACATAGTTGTCATCATAATTCAACACGCCGTCGCGATCGAGAATCGCTGCTGGCTTGGGCTGCCTGAAAGCGGTCATAGCGGCACACGATCGGCTTCGGCTCTCGCCATCAGTTTCTGGATGATGTCGGCCACGTCCGTCGCCGGGATGTCACGCATGCAGGCGTGGTTGTTCATGTGGCAGACCGGGGTGTGGCAGGGTTGGCAGGGCACGATGGTCCTGGTCTGCACGGTGGCGGCGAGCGGATTGAGCGGCCCCCACAGTTGCGGGCTGGTGGGGCCGAAGATCCCGATGGTCGGCGTGCCCACGGCTGCTGCGATATGCATCAGGCCGGAATCGTTGGCGACGGCGACCTTGGCGGCCGCCATGCCGATCACGCCGTTGCGCAGATCGTTGGTGGTGAGATCCCGCGCCCGCGGCCCGGCCGCTGCGATGATCTCCTGGGCAAGGTCTTTTTCGCCGGGGCCGCCGATCACCCAGACGTCGTAACCGCGTTCCACCAGCAACCTCGCGGCCTCGGGATAATAGGTCCAGCGTTTGGAGGAGCCGACCGAGCCCGGGCCCAGCGCCACCGCAGGGCTGGTGCCGAGCCCATTGGCCTGCCGCCAGCGCGCGATCTGCTCAGCGGGAACGCGAAAATCCGGGACCGGCCAGTCTGTCGGCAGCTGCGTCCCGGGCGGCAGCGCCAGCGCGCATTTCCGGTCGATCATCCGCGACAGCTTCTTCTCGCCCCAGCGGAAGTCATTCAGCAGGCCGAAGCGGACCTCGCCGACGAAGCCGACGCGCTCCGGGATCCCCGCGAGCGCCGGGGCAAGGGCGGATTTCCAGGTCCGCGGCATGATCAAGGCCGTGCCGTAATGGCGCTCGCGCATCAAGGCTGCGAGTTCCCATTGTTTGGTGAGCGCCAACCGGCCGCGTGGCAGGTCCCAGACGAGGGGCGAGCGTACGCCCGGCATATAATCCACTAGCGGCGCCACCAGCTTCGTCACCAGCATATCGATCGGCCGGTTCGGCCAACGCTGCTTCAGCACCCGCACCACCGTATGGCCGCGGACGAAGTCGCCGATCCACATATAGGGCACGATGAGGATCGGGCGGGTGTCCGCCGCATCCACCGTTACGCCCGGATATGGGGTATTTTGGGTCATGGTTTCAAAGACTTCGCGTAGGGCTCTCGCAGTCGGTAGCCGGTCCGTTACGGCAGGACAAGCAATTTGGAGGAGCCGGTGGCGATGTCCTGATCCGGGGGAGACAGATCTGGCCGCTCAAGTTGCCTGTCGGGCAGGACTGGGGCAAAGGTGACGGGCGAAACGCGAATGGGGATTTCATGCTGCTGGTGACCGGAGGAGCCGGTTTTATCGGATCGAACGTGGTGGCGGCGCTGAATGACGCCGGCCGCGCCGATGTCGCCGTGTCCGATGTCCTCGGCCATGACGGCAAATGGCGGAACCTGGCCAAGCGACAGCTGGCGGACGTGGTTCCCCCCGGCGAACTGATGCAATGGCTCCACGGCCGACGCCTCGATGCCGTCATCCATATGGGCGCCATTTCCGAAACCACGGCGACCGATGGCGATCTGGTCATCGAGACCAATTTCCGCCTCTCCATGCGGCTGCTGGACTGGTGCACCACCCACGGCGTGCCGTTGATTTACGCCTCGTCGGCGGCAACCTATGGCGATGGTGCGCAGGGGTTTCGCGATGCCGATACGGTGCCGGAGCTGAAGACGCTGCGGCCCATGAATCTGTATGGTTGGAGCAAGCATCTGTTCGACCTTGCGGTGGCCGAACGCGTTGCGCGCGGGCAGCCGATGCCGCCGCAATGGACCGGGTTGAAGTTCTTCAACGTGTTCGGCCCCAACGAATACCACAAGGGCGGCATGATGAGCGTCCTGACCCGGCGCTTCGACGACATCAAAGCCGGGCGCGGCATCCAGCTGTTCAAGTCGCATCGCGACGGCATCGCGGATGGCGATCAGCGCCGCGACTTCATTTATGTGGACGACGTCGTCCGCGTCATCACGTGGCTGCTGGCGACCCCGCGTGTCAGCGGCATCTACAATGTCGGCACCGGCACGGCGCGCAGCTTCAAGGATCTGATGCTGGCCGCCTATGCGGCGCTCGGCACCGCGCCCAACATCGATTATATCGACATGCCCGAGCAGATTCGCGGCAGCTATCAATACTTCACCCAGAGCGAGACCGACCGGTTGCGCGGCGCCGGCTACAATGGCGGGTTCACCCGTCTGGAAGATGCGGTGACGCATTACGTGACGCGTTATCTCGATACGCCCGATCGCTTTCGCTGACTTAGGTTCCGCCGTGATGTTCGACTTTGACGCTTTGTCTCATGCGTTTCCGAAGCAGACCGTGCTCTGCATCGGCGATCTCATGCTGGACGAATTCGTCTATGGCGAGGTGTCGCGAATTTCGCCGGAAGCGCCGGCGCCGGTGATTGCCGCGCAGCGCAGCGAGATCGTCGTCGGTGGCGCCGGCAATGTGGCGCGCAACATCGCAGCGCTCGGCGCCAGCTGCATCTTTGTCGGCCTGATCGGAGCCGATGATGCGGCGGAGACGCTGAAGCGGCATCTCGCCCTGGAAAGCGGGATCGAGGCCCTGCTGGTCAGCGATCCGTCGCGCCCGACCACCCGCAAGGTGCGTTTCGTCTACGAGCATTTCGCGACGCATTTGCTGCGCGCTGATTGGGAGTTGGCGGCGCCGGCATCGGCCGAGATCGAGCAGCAGCTGCTCGACACCATCCTGCCGCAGATCGCCCGTGCCGACATCGTGCTGTTGTCGGACTATGCCAAGGGCGTGTTGACCGCGCGCGTGATCCGCAACGTGATCGATGCTGCGAAGAAGCTCGGCAAGCGCGTCATCGTCGATCCCAAGAGCGCAAATTTCGCGATTTATCGCGGCGCGACGCTGCTGACGCCGAACCGCAAGGAATTCGCCGAAGCCACCCGCAGCCGGGTCGATACCGGGATCGATGGCGCGGCCGCGCAGGAGGCGATGATCCTCGCCGATTGTGCCGCCATGCTGGTAACCCAGAGCGAGCACGGCATGACACTGGTGGTGCGCGATGGCGACACCATCCATGTGCCGGCCTTGCCGGTGAAAGTGCGCGACGTCTCCGGCGCCGGCGACACTGTTGCTGCCATGCTGGCGGTAGCACTTGCCGCGGGTGCCGCATGGGAGGTGGTGCTGCGCCTGGCATCCGCCGCGGCCGCTGTCGCCGTCGGCAAGAAAGGCACGGCCGTTGTGCTGCCGCAGGAACTGCGCCGCAGGATGCTGCCGCATGCGACGCTGGCGGCCGAAGACAAGATCGTTGCAGTCGGCGATCTCGCAACCCGGCTCGATGGCTGGCGCCAAGAAGAATTGCGCATCGGCTTCACCAATGGCTGTTTCGACATCCTGCATCCCGGCCACGTGAAAGTGCTGACGGCGGCGCGGGCGACCTGTGATCGCCTGATCGTCGGCCTCAACAGCGACGCTTCGGTGAAGCGCCTCAAGGGCCCCGAACGCCCCGTCCAGAGCGAACGCGCCCGCGCCGAAGTGCTGGCGGCGCTGGAGGCGGTGGATCTCGTCGTGATCTTCGAACAGGACACGCCGATCGAATTGATCCAGGCGATCCTGCCATCGACACTGGTCAAGGGCGGCGACTACACCCGTGAGCAGGTCGTCGGCCACGAGATCGTCACCGCGAATGGCGGCGAGGTGGTGATCGTGGACATATTGCAGGGACACAGTACGACGTCGCTGGTCGAGCGCGCGCGTAACGGACAGTCATGACGAGTATCACACGGTTTACCATCCGCAACTGGATCATTGCGATCCACGACGTCCTCGTCACCGCAGCGGCGGTGGTGCTGGCTTTCGTGCTGCGCTTCGATGGCGAGAATCTGCTGGATCGCCTGCCGCTGCTGCTGACGATCCTGCCTTACTTCGTCATCTTCAGTTTTCTGGTCTGCTACGTCTTCAACCTGACGACGACGAAGTGGCGCTTCATCTCGTTGCCCGGCCTGCTCAACATCATCAAAGCCTCGACGGTTCTGACGGGTGCGTTGCTGGTGCTGGACTATATTTTCCTGGCGCCGAACGTCTATGGGACCTTCTTTCTCGGCAAGACCACGATCGTCATCTACTGGTTTCTCGAGATCTCTTTTTTGAGCGGTTCGCGGCTGGCCTATCGCTACTTCCGCTACTCGCGCACGCGTAACAAGGCGCGCGCGACAGATGCCGCGCCGGCTCTGTTGATCGGCCGTGCCGCTGATGCCGAAGTGTTTTTGCGCGGCATCGAGAGTGGCGCCGTGAAACGGATGTGGCCGGTCGGCATCCTTTCGCCGGCAGTCTCGGACCGCGGGCAGACGATC